>JAHEYM010000033.1 GCA_023251595.1 Bacteroidota bacterium | reverse complement strand
AGCAAGCAGAGGAGAATATACCTATGACTATGAACGATTGGGCAACTATATTGAATGCGTTTTTACAATTCAACAAAAAGGAAATTTTAAGCGATTCCGGAAAAGTCACGCAGGCGATATCCAAAGCATTTGCTGAAAGTGAATTTGAAAAATACAGGGTAATTCAAGATAGAAATTACGAATCTGATTTTGATAAGGCGATAAAGAAATTGAAGTAGCACCCTCAATCCCTTTCCCGTGGAGAGAGGGGCGGTTGTGCTGTCATTTTGTCAGAGAGGGGGAATTTTGTACTTTTGTGCGATGAGTTTAGACAGAGTGCGGGGTGTGAATGAGCTTTTGCCGGAAGATCGACAAGGGGAAGTGATGGAGTTGAAATCGATGCTGCCGACGTTTGAGAGCCGGAAATTGTATCTTGAGAGTTACGGTTGTGCGATGAACTATTCGGACAGCGAAATAGTGGCGTCGATACTTGCCGGTGTTGGGTTTACGACGACGAATGATCCGAAACAAGCCGATGTAATTTTACTAAACACATGCGCTATTCGTGACAACGCGGAGTCGAGGATTTGGGCGAGATTGCATGATTTCAAAGCGGCAAAAAAAACGAATCCGGGATTGATTGTCGGGGTGTTGGGTTGCATGGCTGAACGTTTAAAATCTGAACTACTCGAGAAACAAAAAATAGTCGATATCGTTGCGGGACCGGATGCTTACCGCGATCTGCCTAACCTGATTGAAAGAGTCGAAGGTGGGCAAAAGGCAGTAAATGTACTTCTATCGAGAGAGGAAACTTACGCGGATATTAGTCCGGTGAGATTAGACAGCAACGGCGTATCCGCTTTTATCTCGATCATGCGTGGATGCGATAACATGTGCTCGTTTTGCGTGGTGCCGTTTACGCGGGGACGGGAGCGAAGTCGCGATCCGCACTCGATCGTAGAAGAAGTAAAAATGATGAGTGATCAGGGTTACAAAGAAGTGACTTTACTCGGACAGAATGTAGATTCCTATAAGTGGGGAACGGACACTTCACCCAAAATACATTTCGCTGAATTACTTGAAAAAGTTGCTGCAGTTGATAAAAATATAAGAGTTCGATTTTCGACATCACACCCAAAAGATATGAGTGATGATGTTATTTATGTAATGGCTGCTCATGAAAATATTTGCAACTATATACATCTGCCTATACAGTCGGGCAGCTCGGTTGTGCTTGAGCGCATGAATCGCGGATATACACGTGAGTGGTATATGCAGCGTGTGGAATCAATCAGAAAAATTATTCCCGGATGCGGTATTTCTTCCGATATAATTACCGGATTTTGCGGAGAGACGGAAGAAGATCATCAGGAAACATTATCATTAATGAAATGGGCAAGATATGATTTTTCATATATGTTTAAATATTCGGAGAGACCGGGAACCTTCGCAGAAAGAAAATATAAAGATGATGTGGCGGAAGAAATAAAAGGAAGAAGGTTACAGGAAGTAATTCAACAGCAAGCTATTTCTTCGCACGAAAGCAATAAAGCTGATTTAAATACAATTCAAAAAGTTTTGGTTGAAGGAATTTCCAAACGATCAGAAAATCACGTATCAGGAAGGAGTGATCACAATAAAGTTGTGGTTTTTCCAAGAGGAAATTTTGTGAAAGGAGATTTGGTAGATGTTCTGATTACGGGGTGTACTCCGGCTACTTTACTTGGGGAGGCTACAATTAACAGTTAACAATTAACAATTAACAATTAACAATTGACAGTTATCAATTAACAATTAAAAAATCACTATATCAATAAATCACCATCCGTGACGACGCAGGAAATTAAATTAAGGTTTGGGATTATTGGAAATTCGCCGTTACTTGAGCATGCGATTGATATCGCAAAACAGGTAGCGCCCACGGATATAACAGTTTTGATTACGGGAGAAAGTGGTGTAGGAAAAGAAATCTTCCCCCAAATTATACATCAGTTAAGTGCAAGAAAACACGGACCATTTATCGCGGTAAATTGCGGTGCTATTCCTGAAGGTACGATTGACTCGGAATTATTCGGACATGAAAAAGGATCATTCACGGGAGCTCATGAAGCAAGAAAAGGATATTTTGAAGGTGTGAATGGAGGAACGATATTTTTGGATGAAGTAGCAGAATTACCGCATAATACACAGGTTCGTTTGCTGCGGGTTTTAGAGACAGGAGAATTTATTAAAGTAGGTTCTTCGAAAGCGCAGAAAACAAATGTGCGTCTGGTTTGCGCCACAAATGTATATATACCTGACGCGATTCAACAAGGCAAATTTCGTGAAGATTTATATTATCGTTTGAGTACTGTACCGATACAAATGCCACCCTTGCGTCAGCGTTCCGAGGATATTCATTTATTATTTAAAAAATTCGCGAGCGATTTTGCTGATCGCTATCGAATGCCACCGGTAGAATTGACTCCCGATGCAGTTCGTGCAATGTTATCCTACACATGGCCAGGTAATATACGACAATTAAAAAACGTAACGGAACAGGTTTCGATATTAGAAAAAAACAGAGTTATTTCTTTAGAGACCATCAGAAAATATTTACCCGACGAAAATATATCAAGATTACCGGTGATTGTAAAAGGTGAAAATAAATCGAATGATTTTTCGGAACGCGAATTATTATATAAAGTATTATTCGACATGAAGAAAGATATTACGGAAATGAAGACCATTGTCGGGGCGTTGGTCAGACACACGGGAATCGAAAATTCCGATTTTGATCATCTCACGCACCGTAATCCGGACTTCGAAAAATTAAAGCTAAGGTCCGAAGTGCCTATGAGTCATTCGACGGCTTTGACAGTACCTGTTCAGCCGACACCGCCGCTCAATCCTACTCCTCTGCCTGCATCTCAGATTGCACATAGAGATTCAATTTCTGCAACATCAACTTCAATAGGTCATGTTGAACATAAATTGAAGGAAGCTGAACCGTTTGAAGAACATCAGGAAGTTGAAGAATCATTATCTTTACAAGTGCGGGAAGAGGAGTGGATTAAAAGAGCTTTAGCAAAACACAAGGGCAGGAGAAAAAGGGCAGCACAGGAGTTGGGAATTTCCGAGAGAACGCTGTATAGAAAAATTAAGGAATATAATATTGAGGAATAGGCGAAAACAATTAACAATTAACAATTAACAATTAACAATTACAATTACAATTAATAATTGAAAAATATAATTAAATTTTTTATTGGTTTATTAACATTCGGAGGGATATTAATTTCCTTTCAATCCTGTCATATACACTACGGGATGGTTGGGGGAAATTTGCCGATTGATGTGAAGACAATTTCGGTTCAACATTTTCCAAATTATGCTCCCTTGGTAAATCCATCCTTGAGCCAAACCTTCTCCGAAAAACTTAAAGATAAATTTCTTTCTCAGACAAAACTTTCGCTGGCTGAAAACAATGGCGATATTCGTTTTGAAGGATCTATTACGGGATACAGCACCTCGCCTATTTCGATTCAAGGGAATGAGACTGCTGCATTGAATCGTCTTACGATTAGTGTGAGTATAAAATTCACCAACACCAAAGACGAGAAACAGAATTTTGAGTCTGCTTTTTCACGTTTCGCAGACTACCCAAGCAGTCAACCACTTTCATCGGTTGAAGAAGAATTGGTTAGACAAATCAGCGAACAATTGGTTGACGATATTTTTAACAGAGCTGTTGTTAACTGGTAAGAGGTGAACAAAGATCAATTTTATAAATGGATTGAAGACCCGTCAACGCTTGACACATCGAGCATACAACTTCTAAACAGGCTCAGGGAAGAATATCCTTATTTCCAGACGGTCTATCTTCTCTTAGCAAAAAACCTTCATGATCAGAAACATATTGATCTCAGCAAATTATTGAAAGACGCTGCCTGTCACGTGCCTGACAGGAAGGTTTTGCACGCACTGATATATCAGAAAGAGAAAGAGCAGGAGAAGGAGGAGGTGAAAGAGATTGTCCTTCACATTGCAGAAACAGAAACAGAAACAGAAACAGAAACAGAAACAGAAACAGAAACAGAAACAGTGAACAGTGAACAGTTAGCAGAAAAGGTGGAAACTTTGCAGGAAATCCTCCTCCCCCATGCCTCCACTTCGTTATGGCAGGCAAGCCTACCCCCTCCAGCGGGGGATATTGTGGAAACTTCACCCGAAGTAGACCTGCCTACCCCCTCTCCAACTGAGGAAGTACAAAAGAAGGAAGATGAGTCACACTCATTCACACAATGGCTGAAGATAATTTCGAAAGACTTGCCATTGGTACCAGAAAGAGAAAGAGAAAGTGAAAGTGAAAGTGAAACAGAAACAGAAACAGAAAGAGTAAGAGAAAATGGGACAAGTGCGGCGCAAATTGGGGTGGATAGTACAGCTAAACCAAGCTTTTCGGACTTAATTGATCGGTTTATTGAGATGGCGCCAACAATTTCACCGGCAGGGGCTGTGAAGAAAGAATTTTACTCGGCAGCCCAGATGGCGAAGGCGAGTGTAGAAGAAAACGACTATATAATATCGGAGACTTTAGCAGATATTTATGTTAAACAGGGTCATTTTGTGAAGGCAATCAGAGATTTTCAAAAATTATCGTTGAAATTCCCCGAAAAAAGTGGTTACTTTGCAGCCCGAATTTCAGAAATACGGAATTTGGCTGAAAAATAAAAAGAAAATGGGAACGATTATCGCGATATTGTTAGTCATAGTGTGTCTTTTGCTCATACTGATGATTTTAGTTCAGAACTCGAAAGGTGGTGGTTTAGCCTCGGGATTTGCTGCAAGTCAGATCATGGGAGTTCGAAAAACTGCCGATTTTCTTGAAAAAGCGACTTGGGTACTGGCATCCAGTCTTGTCGTTTTGGTTTTAATCACAAATTTTATCAGACCGGTAAGAACCGGGGAGAGACAGGAAACTCCTGAAGAGATAAAAGCAAAACAGCAGACAAGTGCTCCCGCTCTCCCAAGCGCACCGCCCCCTCCACAGAATCCATCGCCTGAAGGCGGACAGCAACCGGAACAACCTAAGTAAGACTTCGGCCCTTCGACCCTTCGACAGGCTCAGTGACCAGAGGGTCGGTCACCGGATTTTTGATGCCAACATGGCATTTTTTTCTGTCACTAAATTTAGCTTCTTCCTAAAAGGTGAAAAATTGTCGCAATGAGGTGCTGACAATGCAAGTGGCACAAGAAGTGCAGAGCGCGGCTCCCGGCAAAAAAAATAATTTGCATTCATATTTGTTACACATCTAAAAAAATTCAAAAACATGTCGAACGTTAACATCAGACCTATCGCAGGTACTCAGAACAGAGTTGTGGTAGAACCCGCTCCGGCGGAAGAAAAAACAAGCAGCGGAATCATCATTCCGGATACTGCCAAAGAAAAACCTCAAAGAGGAAAAGTCATTTCTACAAGCGAAGTAGATGACAAAGGCAACAAGCCCTCTGTAAAAGCAGGCGACACCGTTTTATACGGAAAATATGCCGGAACCGAAATTTCACATGAAGGTAAAGATTATCTCATCATGCGCGAATCGGATATTTTCGCAGTCCTTTAATCACATTTCATTTACAAAAAATTCAAACTAAAAACTTAAAACAAAAATGGCAAAAGACATTAAATACAATGTTGACGCACGCGAGCTACTTAAACGCGGTGTTGACGCCATGGCAAATGCTGTGAAGGTTACACTCGGTCCAAAAGGACGAAACGTAATTATTGATAAAAAATACGGTGCACCTGTTATTACAAAAGACGGTGTAACTGTTGCGAAAGAAATCGAACTTGCAAACCCCATCGAAAATATGGGTGCGCAGATGGTGAAAGAAGTTGCATCAAAAACTTCTGATGTTGCCGGAGACGGTACTACTACTGCAACCGTTCTTGCTCAGGCGATTGTAACTGCCGGATTAAAAAACGTAGCTGCCGGTGCTAATCCGATGGATCTGAAACGTGGTATCGATAAAGCGGTAGAAAAAGTTGTAGAGAGTCTACGCAAACAATCTCAATCTGTTGGTGACGACAACAAAAAGATTGAGCAGGTTGCAACGATTTCAGCTAACAATGATCCGGCTATCGGAAAATTAATTGCTGAAGCGATGGAAAAAGTAAAAAAAGAAGGAGTTATCACAGTTGAAGAAGCGAAAGGCACAGAGACGACTGTAGAAATCGTTGAAGGGATGCAATTTGATCGTGGATATATTTCTCCATATTTCGTGACGAACGCAGATAAAATGGAAACCGTTCTTGAGCACCCATATATTCTTATATATGACAAGAAAATTTCGAGCATGAAAGAACTTCTGCCTGTTCTTGAAAAACAAGTTCAGACAGGAACTCCACTTTTAATTATTGCAGAAGATATCGACGGAGAAGCGCTTGCAACTTTGGTTGTCAATAAAATTCGTGGTTCATTAAAAATCGCAGCTGTAAAAGCTCCGGGATTTGGCGACAGAAGAAAAGCGATGTTGGAAGATCTCGCAATTTTGACAGGTGGAACTGTAATTTCAGAAGAAAGAGGATTCAAATTAGAAAATGCTGTTCTTACTGATCTCGGTAAATGCGAGAAAATTACAATTGATAAAGACAACACGACGATCGTGAATGGTGCAGGTAAAAAGGCTGACATCACAGCACGAATCAATCAAATTAAGGCGCAGATTGAGTCAACCACTTCAGATTACGATAAAGAAAAACTTCAGGAACGTCTTGCAAAACTTGCAGGAGGTGTAGCAGTTTTGTACGTAGGTGCTGCAACTGAAATGGAAATGAAAGAAAAGAAAGACCGTGTTGACGATGCATTGCACGCTACACGTGCTGCTGTTGAAGAAGGAATTGTACCAGGAGGAGGTGTTGCATACATTCGTGCAATTATTGCTCTCGAAGGTCTCAAAGGCGAAAATGCAGATGAGAGTACAGGATTCGCAATTGTTAGAAGAGCTCTTGAAGAACCACTTCGGCAGATTGTTGCGAACTGCGGAATTGAAGGTTCAATCGTTGTACAGAAAGTGAAAGAAGGTAAAACTGATTACGGTTTTAACGCGAGGACAGAGCAATATGAAAATTTACTTGCAGCGGGTGTAATTGATCCAACTAAAGTGAGTCGTGTTGCATTGGAAAATGCTGCATCGATTGCCGGAATGTTGTTAACTACCGAGTGTGTTCTTTCTGAAATTAAGGAAGAGAAAGCACCTTCGATGGGCGGTAACCCCGGAATGGGTGGCATGGAAGGGATGATGTAATTCTTCTCTTCATACTTTTTTAAAATCCCGTTTTGCGAAAGTAAAGCGGGATTTTTTCTTTTCAGGAGAGTTTAATTTGGCTACAAAGGCGTAAAAATGGAATTCGTGCAATCCGAGTCTCATTTTAACAGCCAGTCCGCCTCGATATCCCAGGCGTGGCGTACGGTTAACAGGTC
This sequence comes from Bacteroidota bacterium, assembly GCA_023251595.1. Lineage (GTDB taxonomy): Bacteria > Bacteroidota > Bacteroidia > AKYH767-A > JABDAW01 > JAHEYM01. Next base: position 7,953 of record JAHEYM010000033.1, on the reverse strand, counting down.
GGGATAGTAAATAACTTTTTCGGGTTGAATATGTTTGAAATAATTTCCGGTGTCCCATTTTCCATTTTTGTTCGAGTCGAAAATAATTTTTAATTTATATGCTCCGGGGTTTAAAAATTCGTACGATAAAGTTGTGTCATTTTCGAATACAGTTTTTCGATATACATTTTCTTTATCGTCCATAAGCAATGCAACAAATTGAGTTGTTGACGAAGGTGATTTAATATGAATTTTCATCGTACCATAATCGCGTAAAGCCTTTGTATTGAAGTTGACAAAACCCGAAGTATCGTTTTTAATTCCAAAGATATCTGTGAAAGTATTTTTCGCCCATTCCAATTTATATATTTTCTTTTCTTTCCAGGTATATACAATTTTCAGATTGTGGAGAATTGAATTCGAAGCGGAATCGGGAATAATTTTATATTTAACGGGGATCGAATCTTCCAAAAGCTTGATACTGTCGGGAAGCCAGTCAGACAAGGGATTTGAGAGAGTTAGAGAAATATTCGAGTTCAGGTCGAGTACCCTGTCGGAGTGCAAATCGGTATTTACAAAAAGCCTCAACTTCTTATCAAACATTCCTTTTCCCTTTATTCCCTCCCTCGATTTCATACCAAAATTAAGTGTGTCGATTATTTTTCCTGCTTCTGTGATTTTTAATTTCATAGAATCGGCAGAAAATTTATCAAACCACAGAAGCAACGTATCTTTTTGCGAAAGCCATTCGGGATAGAATTTCGCATTTTCAAAACCGGGATTAAGTACTTCAGTTTTACAATCGACGACCGGTTTATTAAAAATGATGATGACCTTCCCATAATGTTGAGAATAGGATTTTTTAATATATTGTTTTGATGTTTCCTCTTCAAATAAGCGAAGGCTTGCAGTATCTTTTCCGGAAATGGCGATTGGCTGATCCTTAAAACCTATGATTTCATTCGGTTGATCGAACAAGTAATTTGAGTTCGCATCTTTAAGTGCAAAAATCTTGTACGAACCTGCTTTAACATTAGAAATTTTGAAGACACCCGAATCGTTACAAGTGGAGAAATAGAGTGGTATTTGTTTCACAGGAACCGAATCTTCGAGCGTATTATAGAGCATGACCAATGTTCCCTTTTCGGGTTTAAGATCCTTCGCGACAACACATTTTCCTGAAAGTGATAATGAGTCGATGTAATCTCCGGTGGAGAAAATATATTGAAAATTTTCAAATATATTCGCTTCGTGAAGATCAGCAACTGATTTACCAAAATTAATATTATATGTTGTATTTTCTTTTAATTTTTCATTGAAGTGAATCACAATACTTTTTCCTTTAACCTGAAACTCCGGTTTCTTTTCTGTGGGAGGCGAAATAATTACCTGAGAATAGGCATCCTGTAACTGAATAAACTCGTCAAATAATATTTTAATTTTGTCTTCAGAAAAATGGGTGGCAAATGTGTCGGGAAATGCTTTCACCATTTTGGGAGGAATAATATCTTTTGAGCCACCAGTGGGTGCTACTACATTTGCGCAGGATGATATTAAAAATATAATGACCCAATTTATCGCGCAGATTCCGCAGATTTTCGCAGATGAATTCAATCCTCAGTTTTTAATTATTATTGCAACAAATGTAAGGATTTTTTCAAGGTAATGCTCATCCATTTGGTCGAAGTTGTTAAGTACATCACTATCAATATCAAGGACTAAGAAAACTTCACCCGAAACAAGCAAGGGAATGACAATCTCCGATTTCGAGGAAGCGCTGCAAGCAATATGACCGGGAAATTGATCAACATCCGGCACAATAATACTTCGTTTTTCCTTCCAGGAAGTTCCGCAAACACCTTTACCGAAGGCAATCCTCGTACATGCTACCGGACCCTGGAAAGGACCTAAAATCAACTCATTATTTTTGACGAAATAGCAACCGACCCAATAGAAATAATTCATGGAAAACTTCAGTACAGCTATAATGTTGGCGAGGTTTGCAATTAATCCGGCAGTTGGATCTATCAATGCTTGAATTTGCGAAAGAAGTGCCTCATAACGCCCTTTCTTATCGAAAATTCCGTTCGGAATTATTATTGATTCGGACATTGTTTAATCAGTATTTTTTTCAGCGCATTTGATGGAACAAAGATCAGGAAAAGATATGATGATTTCGCGATTCGGTGATTGGTGGATGAGTTGGTAATTCAGGCGGATGCTATACATGCAATGCTTACTTTAATACCGGGAATTTTCAATAGTGTTGAGACGGCAGATTCTAGGGTTGCGCCAGTAGTTACGACATCATCTACAAGCAGAATATGTTTGTTGATGAGACTTTCGGTTTTTGAAAGTTCAAAGATTTCCTCCACGTTTAACCACCGGGAATACCGATTTTTTTTAGTCTGTGTTTGAGTGTGTTTCGCACGCAGAAGAGAAATTGTATTCACCTGTACAGACATCGCTTCAGCAAGGCCGTTGGCAAAAACTTCGGCCTGATTATATCCTCTTTTCAGTTTTCTTTTCGGGTGAAGTGGGATCGGAACCACGACTTCCACGGTATCAAAAAGAGGAGATTTTTTTAATTCCACACCATATAATCTTCCAAGAAAATTACCCACATCGTGTCTTCCTCTGTATTTAAGTTGATGAAGAATTTTTTGAACTTTTTCACCTTTATTAAAAAAGAGATATGCTGCAGCGGATGAGACGGGAACCTTACCCCAGAAATTTTTCATGACAGCATTAGATGGATATAGATGATATCCGGTTTGGGGTAGATGGTATCGGCATGAAGTGCAGATGCATTCTTCATTCGTAAATAATGCACGCCCGCAACCCAGACATATTTCGGGATAGAAGAGATGATAGAAGTCGTGGAGAAAACTCATAGAAAAAGAATTAACAATGAACAATTAATAATTAACAATTAACAATTAGTGCAGATTTTCGCAGATGAAATTGTTCTCGCGCAGATTTCGCAGATTTTCGCAGATGAAATTGTTCTCGCGCAGATTTCGCAGATTTTCGCAGATGAAATTGTTCTCGCGCAGATTTCGCAGTTAAGAAAATTTACGGATAGTTTAATGTTGGGAGCTGTTCTATTTTATCGCTTGAAATATATTTTCTGATCCCATTATCCATATATCCCAAAATAATTCTTCCTTTGTAATGTTCAGGAATTGGAACATTGGGAGATGAAACAGTATCGGGTGTATTAACGTGGTGGTCGAACGATTCGCCGGGTTTTCTTTGGTCGACTTTCAACACAAGTGAATCGGACTCAATGGGATGTTCTCCGGGGGCGTGTTGAGAAGAAAGAACAGTTGGCACGAAGAAATTTCCGTCAATCCAGATTTGGTCGAAAATAAATTGTGAGGCTCTGGATGCAGGATAGATATAAAAACGATAATGGGTTCCGCCCCCGGAACCCCGAACTCCGCCATTCCAGTTCTGCGCTGTCGCGCGGGAAATTTGAAAACTCAATTTAACTATAGAATGTGTTGAGTCTTTCTTTAGGTGAGACTGCGAACTTTTAATTGAATCGGCTTTGGCAGCTTGAAGTTCAGCAGACAATTGAGCAGCTTTTTGAGCTTTCTGCAAAGCATCTGTTGAGTAAGAAGAATCCTTGTCGTCTTTACTTGCCTGAGACTTTTTGCCACTATGACAGGAACAGAGAACAGTCGGCAGAAAGAGAAGGAGAAAGAGAAAGAGTGTGATGTTCGATTTCATAGTTTGAAAATTAAAGTGCGACTGAAAAGATGAACAAGCATTAATGATTACACAAAAGTAAAATATTGATTCGAAACAAAAAAATTTGCTAAAGATATAAGTCGGAACTATCTGTGTGTTAAGTAGTGTAGAGGCTATTCGAGTTAGTCAAAAAGGGGAATTTAGCTACCAAGGCAGGAAAGCACAAAGAAATAGAGAACAGGATATTGATGGTGAGAAAATTCATTAATATTTAAAATAATATTAGGGTGAGTGATTCCTTTCGATTAATTTTTCAAGCATAATAATTAAGTTGGTCAACATTAAATTTTTGGTTTTCATAGGTATTTAATTTTGGTCAGTGGTTTCGGTGATGGATGGGTCAATCGTTTTTACAGTTTCCCAGATGCCTTGGTCATTTAATCTTTCGAGAACGTATTTTTCAACACCTGTATTCCATTCCTGATAGTCAGTCCAGCGGAAATGAATTTTTTCGCTTCCGGGTTCTTCACGAAGATTCAACAAAATACTTGAACCCAAATTACTCAAAGCACCGACGGTACCACAGGTACTGATTACTTTTATTTTATAATAATAATTTTCTGTATTTACGTAAACATTTTTATCTATATAGTTGAAAACATTATTGGCGAGTGTATCGACAGGGTGAAATGTTAAATTGTCGTTACTCCGTAGTAGAATATAAGCGGCAACCCTTTCCGGCATAATAACAGGAGGTTTCCACTCCGTATATACATCCACATTATGGATAACAGAAGAAAATGTGATATCTGAAGTTTGCGAATTCAATATCGTTCCCGGGACTGCCATTGAAGTATCGCTGTTGGAGTACATTTGAGTACCGCAGAGATCGAGCCCTCTGACGCGGTAAGCAAGCTGGGTTGGACAATCGAAGCCAACATCTGTATAATTTAATTGCCATGCAGGAACTGTTGCAATAACTGTTACGAGTGAATTTGCATAATCGATTCTGTACACTTCATAACTACTCACCTGACAACCTACATAAGGGGTCCAGGTTATGTCTATATTATTTGCTCCGGAAGCGACAGCTGTAATATTAATAGAGCAACTTTCTTCTATACTATCAAGTGGAACTGAGACGCCACATGCATTTACAACTCTCATTTTGTAGCAATAAACATTTTGGAGTGTATTTAAACCGACATCATAATAAGAATGATTGGATGCATTTGTTTCAGTATTAATGAGATTAAAAGTTCCGGATATCGGATCTTTTCTATAGAGTTCATAAGAATGAAATCCAGGATCTGTCGAAGCTTCCCAAACTATATATGTACCCGTATTGTTCGAGACAGTTACATCCTGAATTGGGAGTTGAATCGGAAATCCGGGATTCGAAAGTTGCAGAATATTGGATTTCACGATTGTATCAACACAGCCGAAAGAATTGGAGACCACTAACATAATTGAATACAAACCCGGATTTGTATATGTTACTATTGGATTTGACAATACAGATGTTTGTCCATTTCCGAAATCCCAGAAATATGTTGGGTTAATTGTATTCGATGATTGATTTGTGAAGGAGACAGTAAACGGGCCACACCCATTTGTAATATTGAAAGTAAAATCGGCTACCGGTTGTGGAGTGACAGTGATGTGAGTGCTCATCACAATTGTATCTATACAACCCGAAAGCGAAACTCCCATAACGGTGACCTGATAGACACCTGGATTTACATATATATGTGATGGATTGAAACCTGTTCCTGAATTTCCGTCGCCGAAGTCCCAGGTTGCGGAGGCATAGCCAATAAAATTCCCCCAAAATGCAGCTGTATATGGAACACAACCGGCAGTATCAGGTGTTGTACAGCTCAGGGTTCCCGGACCCACAATCGTGACTGGTGTCATTCCCACCACGGAGTCGCGGCAACCGAAAGAATCTGTCATCATAAGCACAACATTGAATGTTCCTCCGGTGGTATATATATTTATAGGATTAAAGAGAGTAGATGTATTCCCATCACCAAAACTCCAATTAAATATGGAAGGGGAGTTTACAAGAGAGGTATTCGTAAAAAGTGTGGGCACACCAAGACATGTGGTATTTGCTGAAGTATGAAACGAGGGGACCGGAAGAGGATGGACGATGAAGGGTGTTGGGAAATTAAATGTATCCGAACAGCCGGAAATCCCGTTGGCAATAAGTGAAACAAAATATGTTCCCGGTGAACTATATATATGAGATGGATTGGCAGCTGTATCAGTTGTATTGTCCCCGAAATTCCATTCATAACTTACTCCATTCACAGAATTATTAAGGAAGGTTACATTCGATAATTCACAACTATTGGTATCAGCCGAAGTAAATGAAGCGACTGGCCAGGAAGGGATCTGAATATTAACAGGCGTCGAGAAATAAGAAGAGCAACCGATAGAATCCTGCACAATTAGTGTAACAGGATAATTACCGGGATTTGTATAATTATGTTGCGGGCTTTGTTGTGAAGAAGAGTAACCATCACCAAAATTCCAATCCCAAGAAATAGCATTTATTGAGAGATCATTAAAATCAGCAAGTATGTTGGAACAGCCACTCAGACCGGAAAGATTAAATGACGCGACAGGACCCAATACATGGATGTAATCAGTGATCACAAGGCTATCGGGGCAACCATTCGAGTTCCATACCATAAGTGAAACGGTAAAGAGACCGGGTGTGGAGTATACGTGCGCAGGATTCTGTATTGTTGAGCCGGTTCCATCTCCGAAATCCCAGAGCCATGAAGAAGCATTTACAGATAAATCAACAAATGAAATAAGTATAGGAGCACAATTACTTTGTATGGGTGTAGTGAAATTCGCAACGGGTGCAGTTGCATCCACTAATGACGGGAATGAGATTGTTTGAGTGCAACCCCATACTCCGGTGGTGGTGAGAGTTACAGTGAAATTTCCTGAGAAGTTATATATATGTATAGGATTTTGCATTGTTGACGTGCTTCCGTCACCAAAGTCCCATAACCAACTTGCTGCATTTTGTGATGAGTCGGTAAAGGTTACTACCAATGGAGCGCATCCGACAGCGCCACTTGCAGAAAATGCAGTGTTCAATAAAGAAATTGATGGATTTGAGATAGTGTCAGTGCAACCATCGACATTCGTGACGACCAAGGTTATCTGTTGTCCCGGTGCCGATGTATATATATGTGAAGGGTTCTGAATTGTATCTGTTGAACCATCGCCAAAATTCCATAACCACGATGCAGCATTGAGACTACTATCTATACAACTGATTGTCACTGGCAAGCAGGTACTGTTTTGTGTATACGAAAATGCCGCGACAGGTATTATCATGTGTACAAGATTCGGAATGATGTGTGTATCGGGGCAACCATTAAGATAAACGGTTAATGAGACTGAAAAAATTCCTGTCGTTGAATAAGTATGAACAGGATTATCTATTGTTTCGGTCGAACCGTCACCGAAATCCCAGACACAGGAATCATACTGGGCCGATGTATTTATAAAGGTGACCGGGAAGCTGCTGCAGCCCGTAAGGTTCCCAAAAGTAGTGAAATTGGCGAACGGAGCTGAGACAGTCAAAGGTGTCCCAAGAATAAACGATCGTGAACATCCGGATGTATCGGTCACTGAAAATGTAACTATATATGAGCCGGGTGATGTATATAGATGAGATGGGTTAGCAAGAGATGAAGTCTGAGCATCACCAAAATCCCAAACAACAGTACTTCCGCTTTGAAATAAAGAGGAGAAATGTGCACTATCCACTGAACAGATATTTGTGTCCGCTGCAATAACAGGATTCACGATTCCTGCATTAAAGCTATTTGCGAATGTACTGATGCAACCGGTGATGTTGGTTGTATCTGAGGTGACGAGCGTGATTGTATAATTATTATTGTTCGCAAAGTAGGTATGAACAGGATTCTGCAGCGTTGAGGTAAATCCATCTCCAAAATCCCAGAACCATGAGTTTGCGCCCACAGATGAATCGTGGCAGGCGACCGTAATATTCTGACAACTATACATAATTGTAGTTGAGAAAAACGAGACTGCTCCAATTGCATGAATTGCATTTGGCTGAACGAGTGTGTCTGAGAATCCGGAGCCATTGGTTGTAATAAGTGTTATCGTATAATCGCCCGGAGAAAAAAACGTATGAGAAGGATTCTGATTTGTGTCGATAGGAGAACCATCACCGAAATCCCAAATCCATGACGCACCACCATTTCCGGTATTTACAAAATT
>JAHEYM010000032.1:1827-15433 GCA_023251595.1 Bacteroidota bacterium | reverse complement strand
GGGATCAGTGACATTTCATTCGTTTTATTATATTATGTATTCGGATATCGTCGAAAAGTAGTATTGAATAATTTGAGAAATTCATTTCCGGATAAAAATGAAAAAGAATTAAATATTATTTCAAGAAAATATTACCGGTATTTATGCGATCTTTTTCTCGAGACTTTGAAGACGCTGGTCTTCACCAAAAAAAGTGCATCCAAACATGCGAGACTAAATCCTCAGGCAAAAATATTATTTGATCAATATTATGAAAAAAAACAGAGTATCATCATTGTGATGGGTCACTGGGGAAATTGGGAATGGGCAGGAAATGGTTTTTCGCTTGAATGTAAACAGCAATTATATGTGATATATCATCCGCTTGCAAATTCGTATTTTAATAAATTGATGATTAAGATGCGGACTCGTTTTGGTACAAAACTCATCCCGATGAAAAATACTTATCGTGATATGATGACACATAAAAATGAAATTACAGCCACCGCGTTCATTGCAGATCAAACCCCTTCACCCGATAGCGCATTTTGGACAAAATTTCTGAATCAGGATACACCTGTATTTATAGGAACGGAAAAAATTGCAAGAAAAACAGGTTATCCGGTCGTTTATGTGAGTGTTAAAAAAGTACGCCGCGGCTACTATGAAATGTTTGCAGAAACACTTTTTGAAAAACCACAGGAAACAAAAGAAGGTGAAATTTCAGAAGCCCACAACCGACGGCTCGAACGCGATATTATTGAGAGACCGGAGATTTGGCTGTGGAGCCACCGACGCTGGAAACACAAATTAGTGAAAGAGTGAAAGAATGAAAGAATGAAAGAATGAAAGAGTGAAAGAATGAAAGAATGAAAGAATGATAGAATGAAAGAGTGACGGAAAGATATCAACCTTTCAACTTTTCAACTTTTCAACCTTTCAACCTATCAACCTTTCAACCCTTCAACATTTCAACAATTCAAGATGCCACGTAACAAAAAATCACTACCTTTGTGCTAAACATAGTCACATCATCTAACAAAAAGATTGAAACACCCGGGTAAAGAACTGATTCTGCAAACCAAGCCCTACGCAAGGGAGAACAGGTTTAAGAGTTGGTATTATACATTAAGTACATTTTTACTTTTAGTTGCAGCCCTCATCGGAACAGTGTATGTTCCTTATGTGTGGTTACGGGTGGTTTGCAGCATTTTCAGCGGACTCATGCTCATTCGTTTCTTCATCATTTTTCACGACTACCAGCATCATGCGATTCTTTACCGGTCGGATGTAGCTGATCTTATCTTTTCGGCTTTCGGCATTTATATGCTAACGCCACCGAGCATCTGGAAACGCTCTCACGATCATCATCACAACCACAATTCGAAATTATTCAGTGCCAGTATCGGTTCTTTCCCGATCATGACGAAACAGAAGTTCATGGAAGCATCGGAAAGTGAAAGGCGGATCTATTTTGCGATTCGTTCGCCACTCAATATGGTGCTTGCCTACTTTACCATGTTCCTTTACGGGATGTGTCTCCAATCATTCATTAGCAGTCCCAGAAGACATTGGGATTCTTTAGTGACACTTATTTTTCATGTTTCATTCGCCGTTTTCTTATTTATGCACTTCGGATGGTTGACCTGGTTTCTTACGTTTTTTATTCCTTTCTTTCTATCACACATGACCGGAGCATATCTATTTTACGCCCAACACAATTTTCCCGGAGTCCATTTCGATAGCAACGTAGATTGGAACTACGCAACCGCAGCGGTCGAATCTTCAAGTTATATGGTAATGAATCCTTTCCTGCGTTGGGTTACAGCGAACATCGGCTATCATCATGTTCATCATCTCAATTCGAGGATTCCTTTCTATCGTTTACCCGAAGTGATGGATAAAATTCCTGCACTTCAACACCCGACAAAAACCTCCCTGAAAATCAGCGACATTATCGCTTGTCTGAAACTCAAACTTTGGGATCCCGATCTGAAGAGGATGATTACGATGAAGGAGTTGAAAGTAGTCAGTAGTCAGTAGTCAGTGGTCAGCGATTAGTGGTTAGGGATCATTCTGATAAGATCAAAATACATCAGTCTTGTCTTTTTTGCAGAATCTTTTTCCGTTAAAAATGTGAAGTCATTTTTCTGATAAAAATTGAGAACTTCCGGTTTGTTATAGGCATCAACGAGAATGAACCGACAGCCGGTATTGGTCTCAGATGTGAATCGATTTTTAATCAAATCTATTATTTGAGTTCCGAGTCGATTTCCGTGGAATATCACACTCACGCCAAACCTACCAATTTTTACTGCAGGGTACTCGTTTCTCCTTTTTCTATTTGGGAGTTTACGACTCAGATTATTCCATCTTTCATAATCCTGGTCTTTTAATAGGTCATTGGAAAGTGAGAAGAAGGCGCAGGTGTTCCCAATATCATCTTCAAGAAGATACGTCACTGCCAGAAGTTCATTTTGGAAATTCAAGGCTTCATGATGAATAAAATCGTTCAAATCCTGATCACCACAATCAAAATCTTTGAAAATAGAATCAACTGTAAGTCGTAATAATTTAAAACCTTGTATTTGCATAAAGAATAGAAAAAAAATGAAAAATAAACAAAAAAAAGTCTTCTAGAAGTCAGAATTCTTCAAAACAGCTTTAAGGATGGCCAAACCCTTGGCGCGCTTCTTTTTCGAAATGCGCATACTGTCGACCTTGTCTAGCATTAGATTAAACTTCCGGCTGTCCTCCCCTTTTAATGTCGGGGTTACTGAGATTGGTAGTGCCATGATCGAAAAATGTTGTTGCAAAGATAATGGGTTTCTGCGAAAAAAGCAAATTTTTTAAATCAACCCGCCTTCGCTTCTGTGCGGTGGGCAAGGCCCTACAACCCTTTCATTCGTTCATTATTTAACTCTTTCCCTCTTTCAATCTTTCACTCCTTCACCGTTTCACTTTATTCCCAAATAGATTTTGCATCATCGAAAGAAATCTCTACTTTTGCAACCCATTGAATAAAAACAAGGTTCGGTAGTTCAGTTGGTTAGAATATCCCGACTGGTCGGGAGGGTCGCAGAGTTTGAAACAGTTCTTTGAATTATATTCGGTTCGGTAGTTCAGTTGGTTAGAATACATGCCTGTCACGCATGGGGTCGCGGGTTCGAGTCCCGTCCGGACCGCCAACAAGAGTAAGGGTTTCATGGTTTTCCTGAAACCCTTTTTAGTTGGTGAAGATTCAATCTTAGTGCTTTTCGACTACTTATTTTTATTTGCCTTCCCTAATGAGTTTGAATCCTTTTGTTCTCCACTCATCGCAGGTAAGAAAAAGAAAATAAACGCTATCGTGACCATTGAACTCAGTGAGCTTCGCTGTATTGTAATTCGCAGTTGCGTTTATCTCCTTTTCACAAACGACAATTCCCTGCAAATTCACAATTTCTAATTTTACTTTTTGCTCTTTTTTGCAAAAGAAATCGACTGTTAATTCTTTGATAAATGGATTCGGCGAAATTTTTTCAACACCCAATATTTCCGCATTCGAAGGCTCCCAACTCACTTCAACCGGTTTATAAAACCTTTCGGCTCCGGTGTAATCTATAAGTGAAAGACGATAATAAAAGGTTCCTGACAGAGGATGATTATCATTTACACAATATTCTTTTGTTGAAAGGCTATTACCTGCTCCCGGCATTTTACTGATTACGGTGAAGTTTTCTCCATCTTTTGAAGTTGATAACAAAAAATAATTGCAATTAATTTCGGATGTGGTTGTCCAGTATATTTTAAACGTAGTTTTTTCTCTCGTAATACTGAATTGTTCAAGCACAATTGGCAGATTTCCATCCGTAGGATTAATGGAAAATCCGTTTTTATATAGTGTATCGGGTGCAGCGTAAATAGATTGCACCATATTAAATATCACTAAAAAGTATAACCATATTAATTTTAATGTTAAATTCATGTTCTTCTTCATTTGAGTATATTTGTAGAATTTATAATTTGTTTTTGTACTATTCACTATTCACCATTCACCATTCACTATTCACTATTCACTATTCACTATTCTCTGTTCCCTATTCTCTATTGTCTGATCAATTTGTAACCCTTTGTCCTCCACTCTTCACAAGAAAGAAAAATAAAATATATATTTTCTTTTCCGGTAAAATCATCGATTTTCAATGAATTATTATTCTCTTTTGCATCTGACCATCTCTCGAATACCTTTGTTCCACTTGTGTTCAGAACTTCGAGATGAACCTTCTGTGCAGTCTTGGAAAAGTAATCAATCGTCAATTCTTTTATAAAAGGATTCGGATTAATTTTTTCAACTCCTAATATTTCTATATTCATTGTTTCCCAATTCACAGGAACAGGTTTAAAAAACATTTCTTTTCCATCATAATCGACCCGTGAAAGTCGATAATATGACATGCCTGAAATGGGATCCTGATCTATAACACAATAGTCTCTGACCGATGTGCTGTTTCCACTCGCACGAATATTATTTATAACCTTGAAATCCGATCCATCCTTTGAGCGGAACAGTGTAAAATAATCGTTATCGATTTCTGAATCCGTGGTCCAGGAAATCCTGACATCTTCCTTTTCCGGAGTCGCACTTAATTGATGCAAAACAATCGGAAGCGGACTATTTGCAAGATTTGAAACTCTTGCGAATTGAATAGTTGATCTCCCACATGCATCAGTTACAAGACAACGAACGATATCAATTCCATCGACAGAGGGAGAAGGAGCCGTATAGGTAGTAGAGGCGCTGTTCGGACTTGCAAATGTTCCTCCCTGTGAACTAAGCCACTGATAGCTATATGCGGGAGAACCACCGCTCACTGTAGCAGAAACCGGATAATGATTTCCGGGTGATGAAGACGATGGAACGGAGAGTGTAACCGTCAATTTAAAATTATCGCCCGCAAGTAGAATGAAATTAAAATATGCTCTGATCGCTGAAACATTTTCAGCAGTAGTTCCGGCTGCATCGAGTTGATGTCCGCCCTCGTACATAATCCAACCATTTGCAGCATTATCGTAGGCGGGACCATAAGCGATTAATGCACCCTCCCGTGGCACTGCGCCATGATTATCGGTAACTCCTCTTCTTGTATTGGCATTCCATTGTCCGGTAGTGAGTGGACTAAACCATCTCTCATTTCCATTAGCGTTTGCACCATCGCATGTACTCATAAATTGCATTACTGCGTCTGTCGGGTGATGATAAGTAATCGGCGATGAAGCATTGGTTGTATGTGATTCTGCTATCGTACCGCAAGCACCCGGATTGTGACATTGCAAGCCATTTGAAGTCAGGAAATTAAGCTGAGTAAATGGCGAGGCGGGATTCGTAACTGCCTCCAACTCACTTACTGTCAAACACTCTACCCAAACCCATCCTTTTTGAACCGTAAGAAAGTTATACAGATATTGATATTTTACCCAGTTTGGTGAGTCATGTGCATCCGTGAAAATGTCATAGCATGAATTCAGATCCGAAGGCGTACCCATTGTGTAACCTGTAGCCGGAATTCCCGCCTCTGTATAGTAAGAAGTAAGTATATTCTGACTTCCTGAAAGATTAGAAATCATAACAAAAGGGAAATTGGTTAATATCATATACAATGGAACTGAAATCGCCGAAGTTGTATATACGCCTTGAACTCCTTGTCCTTGCCAATATGTGATTCGCCCGGTAACTGCTGCTGTAATATATTCTTCTTCAACAATAAAAGTTCCCCCGCAATAATTCACTGCATTATAAGTAAAGTCAGCTCCATCTTTTACTTTCGCAGGATTGATTGACCATACAATCGGAACATTGTAATTATGGATTAAATCGTAAAGCATGCCGTAGGGGATTAATCCATTCGCATTGGTTTGAGGTGTTACACCCATATTTATTATAAAAGATCCCGTCGTTATGGATTCATTCGTCGCAGAACTTTTTCCTGATTGGCTCAGCATCAGGAGAGAGAAAAAAATGAACGGTTTAAATAATTTCATCCTATTAAAAAATTAAACAATTTATGATTTAATTGTATATTTTCTCCGGCTTCGCTTTGTTGTCTTCCGGATAATACATAGTTTATTTAAGAATCAAGTATTTTTGAAATCCTTTATTTATTATTCTTTATTCTCTCTCACTAGTTTGTAACCTCTGGTTCTCCATTCAGCACAGGCAAGGAAAATAAAATATACGCTCTCTTTGCCCGGCAGATTATCTATTTCCATCGTATTAAAATTTTCGTTCGCATCCACAGATTTTTCGAAAACTTTAGTACCTCTCATATTCACAACTTCGAGTTTCACCTTTTGTGAATTTTTGCAGAAGAAATCGATGGTGAATTTTTTAATAAATGGATTCGGTGTAATTTTTTCAACACCCAGAATTTCAGCCACAACAGGTTCCCAATTCACCGCGACGGGCTCATAGAATTTTTCTTTTCCGTCATAATCAGTCTGCGAGAGACGATAATAAGATGTGCCTGTCAACGGATGGTTATCTGTCATGCAGTATTCCAAAATCGAAGCACTGTTTCCACCACCCGGGATTTTATTTAAAGTAGCGAAATCAGAACCATCGCCCGAACGATATATCGTAAAATAGTCGTTGTTCATTTCTGATGCCGTAGTCCAATATAATTTTATATCTTCCTTCTCAGGTGTTGCTTTAAATTGTTCAAGAACGATGGGCAGTGGACTATTCGCGAGATTTGTTACATAACGATATTCGAATGTCGCTCTTCCACAGCTATCCGTAACTATACACTTAACAATATCTGTCGTGTCTGAAGCAACAACCGGTGCTGTATATTGTGTTGAAGCGCATGTTGAACAAACAAATGTTCCCCCCAATGAACTTAACCACTGATATGTATATGTGGGCGATCCACCTGTCACCACGGCGGAAACGGCATATTGATTTCCGGGAGAAGTTGCAGGCGGAATGGTTACTGTCACAGTCATTTTACGGTTGTATCCGGCGAGAAGAATGAAATTGAAATATGCCCGCATTGCACTCACCTGTTCTGCTGCTGTTCCATTTCCCGTCAGGTCATGTCCGCCTTCATACATCACCCAGCCGTTCGCAGCATTTCCATAAGCAGGACCATAAGCGATCAAAGCGCCTTTTCTTGGTGCTGAATTATGATTATCAGTTATTCCGAGATAAGTGCCTGCATTCCATTGTCCCGTTGTAATCGGACTATACCATCTCTCAGACCCGTTGTCGCATGCAGGTGCAAGCGTACTCATGAACTGCATCACGCCATCGGTCGGGTAATTATAGGTGTAAGGAGAAGAAGGTGATTGCGTGTGTGTCTCAGCGATCGATCCGCAATTTCCTGCACCATAACATTGCAAACCCGCAGAAGACAGAAAATTTAATTGTGTGAATGGGGAAGCAGGATTTCTGACAGATTCAAGGACGCTCGCGGCATGACATTGAACCCAAATCCAACCTTTCATCGTCGTCACGAAATTATACAGATACTGATGATTCGTCCATGTAGGTTCATCATGCGGATTACACCATATATCAAAACACTGTGTTAAACCGACAGGTGCACCGATCGTATAAGCGGATGAAGGAATTCCGGCAAGTGTATAATAATTAGTGATTACTGCCTGATAACCGGAGAGATTATCAATCATTACAATCGGAAATACCGTCAATGTTTTATATAGCGGAACCGAAATAGCTGAAGTTGTGTAAACACCCTGTACGCCCTGCCCTTGCCAATATGTAATCCGCGCGGTTACTGCCGCAGTAATAAATTCTTTTTCGACGATGAAAGTACCGCCTTTATAATTTACCGCATTGTAAGTAAAGTCTGTACCATCTTTTGCTTTAGCGGAGTTAATCGACCACACAATAGAAACATTATAATTGACAATCAGGTCATATATCATTCCGTAGGGCTTCAATCCATTTGCAGTGGTTTGGGGAGTTATTCCCATATTTATTATAAATGAACCTGTTGTAATTGATTCATTCACCGCATTTATTTTTCCCGCAAAACAGACGAGTACAATGAATAGCAGAATGACAGATTTAGTCGGATTCATCCTTGTGTTTTGGGAGGATACCGTGCCGCAACCGCCGGCACATTGACTTAGCCTTCTACGCAAAATCGTATTTCTCATTTTGGTGCTTATTTTTTTAATAAGTGAGGGAAGTGAGTTAGTGGTTTGAGCTAACAAAAATATAATCACACGAAAACTTTACTCAAAAGTGTCTGCCTTTAAATTGCAGATGTAAGATTTCACACAAAAACTGCGAAAAATGTAAATCGTAAAAGTGAAAGAATGAAAGAGTGAAAGAATGAAAAAGTCTGATCTTCAGCCTTTCAACTCTTTAACCTTTCAACTTATCAACTCATCAACTCATCAACTTATCAACTATTTCCCCTTCACCACATCAATTTTATATAAATCCTTTCCTGTTATAATCTCCAATAAATAAACAGCGTTCGGGAAATTTTCTATATTTATTTCTTTAGTGAATTTGCCTGAAACATTGGTGTTTTCATCCATAAAAACAATCCTTCCTGTCAAATCAATTAAGCGGATTAAAAGTTTTTCTTTATATAATAATTCAGTTTCAACCGTAAATTTACCTGTATTTGGATTCGGATAAACTTTGATATAATTCGTTAGGGTTTCCGACGTAATTCCAACGGTAGAAAGCATATACGGAGCAGAGGTCGCAGAACAACCAAAACCATTGGTCACAGTGACTGTATATGAACCATTCTGAGCAGGCAAATATGTTTGATTTGTTGCCCCTGGAATTATTACCGTATTAAAATACCATTGATTTCCTGTAGCAGCACTCGACACGAGATTAGCACCAACCAGTGTAATTGTTGGCACAGGAGGCGTGGGATTTACTGTCACGGTGATAGATCTTGAAGGACCCGATCCACAAGAATTAATGGCTGAGACCGAGATCGTTCCGCCGGTGCTGCCTGCGACCACTGTAATACTTGTTGTACTCGAATTGCCTGACCAGCCAACCGGCAACAACCAAATGTAAGATGTGGCACCTGGGACGGCTGGGATTGAGTAAGACTGTGATGAACCTTGACAAACCGTAATGTTACCTGTGATTGCTGAAGGTTGTGCAGGCAGGGCGGTCACTGTGACAGCCAAAGTCCGAACCGTACTGCTGCCGCAGCTATTCACCGCACTAACTGTTATATTTCCGCTCGTAGCACCGGCTGTTGTTGTAATGCTTGTAGTACTCGAATTGCCTGTCCAACCCACGGGTAATATCCAGATATAGGATGTAGCACCTGTGACAGCAGGGATAGAATAAGACTGGGATGTGCCTTGACAAACAGTTGTGTTACCGGTGATCGCTGCGGGTTGTGCAGGAACCGTTAATACTGTAACAGCTAATGTTCTGACCGTACTACTTCCACAAGTATTATTTGCAGTAACTGTAATATTTCCGCTTCCTGCACCAACAGTTGTTGAAATGCTTGTGGTGGTTGAACTTCCAGCCCAACCCGACGGCAATGTCCAGGTATATGAGGTGGCGCCGGAGACCGCTGTGACAGAATAGGATTGTGATGAATTTACACAAACACTTGTATTTCCGGTAATGGTTCCGGGCTGTGCCGGCACCGGACTCACGGTCACAACTAACGTTGTAGCCGAACTGCTTCCACAAATATTATTCGCCGTAACTCTGACACTTCCACCAGTAGCTCCCGCAGTTGCAACAATGCTTGTTGTGGTTGAAGTTCCTGTCCATCCCGAAGGCAATACCCAGGTATATGAGGTGGCGCCTGCGACGGCTGAAACTGAATAGGTCTGCGAGCTGCCCTGACACACTGTTGTATTTCCTGTGATGGCTCCGGGTTGTGCCGGAACTGTTAATACTGTAACAGCTAATGTTATGACTGAACTGCTTCCACAGGCATTATTTGCAGTAACGGTGATATTTCCACTCGTCGCACCTACCGTAGCTGTAATGTTTGTTGTGGTTGAAGTTCCTGTCCAACCTGATGGCAATGTCCAGGTGTAGGAAGTGGCACCGGGGACAGATGGGACTGAGTAGGACTGTGAAGTGCCCTGACACACCGTAATGTTTCCCGTGATGGCTGATGGCTGTGCTGGCACCGGACTCACGGTCACCACTAACGTTGTAGCCGAACTGCTTCCACAACTATTGTTTGCAGTGACTCTGACATTTCCACCTGCAGCCCCCACTGTTGCAATGATACTTGTTGTGGTTGAAGTTCCTGTCCAACCTGTAGGGAGTACCCATGTATAACTTGTTGCACCTGAAACTGCAGAAATTGAATAGGTCTGCGAACTTCCCTGACAAACAATAATATTTCCTGTAATAGTTCCGGGTGCTGCAGGAACTCCCGATACAATTGTAACTGCGAGCGATCTCACGGTGCTGTTCCCGCAACTATTGACTGCTGTAACTGTGATGTTTCCACTTGAAGAACCTACTGTTGCCGTGATGCTTGTTGTGGTTGAAGTGCCAGTCCACCCTGACGGCAGTGTCCATGTATATGAAGTGGCACCTGCGACAGATGGGACAGAGTAGGACTGAGAACTGCCTTGACAGACAGTGGTGTTTCCGGTGATTGCTGCAGGCTGCGCAGGTACCGTAATCACCGTAACTGCAAACGTTGATGCAGCACTCGTTCCGCAGGCATTATTTGCAACGACGGTAATGTTTCCGCTCGTAGCTCCTGCAGTCGCAGTAATACTTGTTGTGGTTGAAGTTCCTGTCCAGCCGGAAGGGAGTGTCCAGGTATAACTGGTTGCTCCGGAAACCGCGGTGATAGAATATGTATGGGAACTACCCTGACATACACTCGATGTTCCTGTAATCGTACCGGGCGTTGCAGGAGAAACACAGACACTCACTTCTGCCCACCATGTTCCCCAATTATCTGCCGGTGATCCCGAATACTCCTGAAGTGTCCAGAAATCGGCATCATTGACCGGATCAATCTGCGTCGAAGAGTAATCGCCCCATCTGTTAGAGCTACCACTGAAGGTCTTGCAATAAGTAGCTAATCCCGCTTTGTACAGGTACGGATTTTCGAAAGTATTTGCAGCGTCAGTCGAGAGACGATAACAATAACCGGCGGTGGGATGAATTGAGCTCGACATATTTGTAAATCCGATCAACGCATTATTCGCCGAACTCACGGCTATCGATGGATAGGTGTAGAAATTCGCACCGGTGTTATCATCTATAAGACCATTTTGATTCACAGTCCCTGTCGTGTCCATTTGCCACCATTCAACCGAACATCTTGTCGGATTCGAAGCGGGTAAAAATGCATTATAGGCAAACCACAGCTTGCCATTTCTGTAAACGGAACTGGTAATTCTGTCATCACCACAATCGATCAGACAACTCGAACCTGATTGATGACCGAAATCTCCGCCTCCACCGTTTGAACCCCAGTGTTGCGTGGCTGTAGGTGTGCCAACCAATGTCATTACTTCGGAACCAACCGCTCCGTGAAGTTTGTATAACCTCACTGAGCCGACTGAACCATCGTAAGTTTCTGCAAGGAATAAATTATCGAGTGTAGAGCTATAAGTTTGTACCGGACTTATGGTGAAATCTCCTGTTGAACTAAACATTGTGTGCGCTGCGTTCACATTCGCAAGTACGTTCGCTTTGTTGAAACAATAAACTTTGGCACCGTCAAAGTTCCCTGTCAAATTTGAGAACAGATTCCCGCTGATTACAATCCACGTTTTGTTGAAACCGATGTCCGGAAAATCAAGCCAGTCGACACCTGTTCCATCCACAATCACTTTGAAAAGATACCATGTGCCTGTAGGATCACTGGTTGCAGAGACTCCGAGCAGCAAACAAGAAGAAGTTGTCTGACCATCGCCGAAGGTTGTGAAAATCCATCGACTTGTATAAGGATCGTAAACCACTTTCGGATCGAAAGTACTGGGATTACCCAAAGACGCCCAAAAATTATCCAACGAAACTGTAGAAACCGCTGCTCCTGCGCGTGTTTGAATACGAACTTCGGTGTTCAAAGTAACCATCAGATTATTTGGTCCGACAGCACCGTAGGTGTCGGGTGGAATGGCAGTACCGTTATCAAAGATTCCCTGAAAGTTCGCGGTGGGAGCGGGCGAATTGACTAAAGTATGATAATTATATACAGGTCCCTGTTGCTGCGGATTATTCGGATTGATGACACCGCCATTATGCCGGTATTCGGTTTCAGGAATATCCTTTTCATGTGTAAGATCCATCGGGTGGGTCTGATCATACAACATGATGTCGGAGAAATTAATGGTGCTGTGCATAATCTCCATACCGTTATTTCGGGTGAAGTTTTGCGCCTGCAACGGATTGAGCGCGTTAACAATAAAGAGAAGCGAAATCGACAGTAGAGACCGATGTATGTGTTTGAGTATCATGATAGTGATGATGAGAGTTTGCGTGTGCGAAGTTAGGGAGAAAAAGTGAAAGATTCGATACCAACCGACCGACCTTCAACCCAACCTGCTCAAAGTTTAGAATTTATTATATTTGCGAATATCAAGAGGATAGCCCGACAACAGACTTGCAGGTTAAAGAATACAGTATGGCAAAAAGCATAACAAATCCAAAGGTTGAATTTTATTTTTCTAAAGCGAAAAAGTGGCAGGAAGAATATAGAAAATTAAGAGAAATAATACTTGACTGCGGACTCACCGAAGAATTGAAGTGGGGTGTTCCCTGTTATACACTGCAGGAAAGAAATATTATTTTAATTCACGGTTTTAAAGAATACTGCGCTGTTTTGTTCTTCAAAGGTGCATTGTTAAAAGATACGGATGGAATCCTGATTCAACAAACTGAAAATGTGCAGGCAGGTCGACAGGTTCGGTTCACCAATGTTCGGGAAATAGCGAAGCTGAAACCCATCTTGAAAGCTTATATTAAAGAAGCTGTTGAAGTGGAAAAATCAGGTGTGAAAGTGAGTTTTAAAAAGAATACGGAACTAAAGTTTCCTGAAGAATTTCAAAATAAATTAGATGAAAACCCTGATCTTAAAACTGCTTTCGATAAATTAACGCCCGGACGACAAAGAGCATATAATCTTTATTTTTCTGCTCCCAAACAATCGAAAACACGTGAAGCCAGAGTTGGAAAATATATGAAACAAATTCTTGATGGAAAAGGATTGGATGATAAATAAATTTGTAGTTTTACAGACCTCAGAGTGAAGTCCAGCCATCACTATAAAAAACGGGGCGTAACCGAAAAGCCAAAGGAGTAGGAAAAAATAAACAAAATCAAAGTGATAAAATTTCTGATTGAAGCATCTTACACAGCAGAGGGCGCTGTTGGAGTATTAAAAACGGGTGGTGGTACAACCAGAAAACAAGCTACCGAAAAAATGCTTGCCGACCTCGGAGGAAAATTGGAAGCATTTTATTATATTAGCAACTGTGATGCTTATGTAATATGTGAGCTGCCTGACATGGCATCTGCAGCGGCTATCGCGTTGACCATAAAAGCCACCGGATTGGGGTCTATTTCAACAACTGTTTTACTCGAACCCGAAGAAGTGGACAGAGCAACAAAGCTTGCCGTTAATTATCGTAAGCCGGG
>JAHEYM010000032.1:0-1817 GCA_023251595.1 Bacteroidota bacterium | reverse complement strand
CACAATTGCCCGAAATGCAATTCTGAAAATACGTATCAGGACGGGAATTAATGGGTTTGTCCCGAATGTTATCACGAATGGGATCCGGCGGAGTTGGCGAACACGACGGAAGAAATATCAACTGCCAACATTGTTCTGGATTCGAACCGAAATGTTCTCAGTGATGGTGATTCCGTCACGGTAATAAAAGATTTAAAGGTGAAAGGTTCTGCTTCGGGAATTAAAGCCGGAGCAAAAGTAAAAAACATCCGTTTGGTAGAAAGTAATGATGGACACAATATTTCGTGTAAAATTGATGGCATCGGATCTATGTATCTGAAATCGGAATTTGTGAAGAAGGCGTAATAACAAATTTCCGGTAGAGACGTTGCATGCAACGTCTCTACAGACCCTTCACCACCATCATTTTATAAATATCGCTGCCCACGCTGAGCTCCAGAAAATAAACAGCGTTGGGTAAATTCTCGATATTAATTTCTTTGCTGAATTTCCCTGAGACATTTAAATTTTCATCCCCATAAATATTTTTTCCTGTTATATCCAAAATGTGAATGGAAAGTTTTTCTGTTGATTTAAATTCCGTTTCAATCGTGAATTTACCTGCATTCGGATTCGGATATATTTTAATATATTCCTTGATCTCTGCCGAACTTATTCCTGCATTGGTTACGATATGAGCAGCCGAACTTCTCGTGCAACCCGATCCATTTGTAACCACAACCGTATATGAACCATTTTGCGTTGGTGTAAGTGTTTGATTGGTTTCGCCCGGCATAATTGCAGTGTTAAAATACCATTGATTTCCCGACACAGCGCTTGAAACCAAATTTCCTCCCACCACAGATATAGTAGGTACTGGAGGAGCCGCATTCGCTGTAACATACAAATATTTTAGTGGTCCGCTTCCACAACCATTCATCGCCGAGACAGTGATATTTCCGCTGGTACTTCCTGCAACCGTACTAAGACTCGTGGTAGTAGAAGTGCCTGTCCAACCTCCGGGTTTCGTCCATGTGTAGCCGGTAGCGCCGGCGACGGGTGAAATAGAATATACCTGAGTAGTTGCCTGACAGACTGTGATATTCCCGGTGATTGCTCCAGGTTGTGGAGGGAGTAGTGTAACTGTAATTGGTAGTGAAGCGGCAGCACTGCTACCGCAAGCATCATCGGCAGTTACTGTGATGGTACCACCTGTTGTGCTCGCAGTTACCGGGATACTGTTAGTCGTTGAAGTGCCTGTCCATCCCGAAGGAAGTGTCCATGAATATGAAGTTGCTCCTGTAACAAGTGGGACTGAATAGGACTGTGAACTGCCTTGACAAACGGTGTCAGAACCCACTATAGACCCCGGAGTCGGCGGAACACTTGTGATTACAGTGACGGCGAGACTTTGAACTGTGCTCGTTCCGCAGCTATTCACAGCTGCAACTGAAATAGTACCGCTCGTTCCATTGGTGGTCGCAGTGATGCTATCCGTTGTAGAAGAACCTGTCCAGCCAACCGGTAGTGTCCAGACATAACTCGTTGCAGTAGGCACCGCTGCGATGCTATATGTCTGTGTTCCCCCCTGACAAATCTGCGAACCACCTAGGATGGCGCCTGGTTGAGCAGGAGTGGTCACTATAGTGACGGCAAACGAATCGATGACGCTCGGACCGCAGGCATTATTTGCAGTTACTGTGATAAATCCGCTGCTATTTCCGACCGTGGCTGTAATATTTGTTGTGGTTGAAGTGCCGGTCCAACCTGAGGGGAGTGTCCAGGTATAGGATGTGGCTCCGCTGACACTTGGGACAGAATATGACTCTGATGCGCCT
>JAHEYM010000365.1 GCA_023251595.1 Bacteroidota bacterium | reverse complement strand
TTATACGGTGGATGAAACTACGCTGAAAACCATGATCCGTTCTAATCCCGGACTTATGTTATTAAAAAATGGTACGGTGATAGCGGTGTGGCATCATCACGATTTTCCGACTTTGGAAGAAGTGAAACAGAAATATTTTAAATAATCGTTTGATGTTACGGTTTGTCCTTGTCAGATGCTTAAATGGATTTCTGGTTCTTGTGGGAATAATTATCATCGTGTTTCTGCTTTTTAACGTGATGCCGGATCCGGGAAGAATGATGCTCGGTCAAAGGGCAGACGGGGCTTCTATTCAGGCAATTAATAAAGATCTCGGACGCGACCTTCCCATCACAAAAAGATTTATTTTATATATAAACGACCTCTCCCCTATTTCCTGGCATAACTTCACCCAAACAGAAAGTCATATCTACGCCGATCACTCAAAATATGGTCACTATACTCAGATTTTTATTACGGATAATGGTAATGGTTTGGTGTTGAAGTTTCCATACCTAAGACGATCCTATCAAAGCATGCGGCGTGTGTCAGAAATATTGTGGGATGCATTTCCCGGAACGCTGGTCCTTGCATTTTCGGCCATGTTTATCGGTACATTGCTGGGAATTATTTTAGGAATTTTTTCGGCGGTGAAAAAAGGTACATATATAGATAAGTTTATTTTATTTATCGCATCAGCCGGTGTATCTATGCCGTCTTTTTTCGCCGGTTTAATCATCGCGTGGTTATTCGCTGTTGTTTTGCATCGCTGGACCGGTCTGAACTGGACAGGAAGTTTATACCATTATGATCCGTTTGAAGGCAGAGTGCTTGACCTTAAAAACCTGATCTTACCCAGTCTCGCACTGGGAATTCGACCGCTCGCTGTTATCGTACAACTCACACGTAATTCTATGCTTGAAGTTTTGCAGCAGGATTATATACGTACGGCAAAAGCCAAAGGTCTGCACCCATTCACGATTTTGAGAAAACATGCGTTGAAAAATGCAATGAATCCGGTTGTAACCACCATCTCAGGGTGGTTTGCTTCCTTATTGGCAGGTGCTTTTTTTGTTGAAACAATATTCAACTGGCACGGCATTGGGAAGGTAACGGTAGATGCATTGACAACATACGATTTCCCTGTAGTGATGGGCGCAGTCCTTTTTGTGGCAGTCATTTTCGTAGTTCTGAATATTTTAGTTGATTTAATTTATGCAAAATTAGACCCGCGGGTTGCTTTGCGATAATTTCTATTCTACAATAATCTTTTTATTGAAAATTAATTTCTGATCAGCATCACGGATTAAAACGAAATATAATCCCGCGGAAAAAGAGCCAACATTCAATTTAGAATTTCCCGACGACTGATAATTTGCAATCTTATTACCTTGCATATTATAAATGTCCACTGAATATAAATCTGTATATAACCCTGACTCCAGAAACAATTCATTGTGTACAGGATTTGGAAATATAATAAATTCAAATACATTCTCCGTTTCATGTTCATGATTTCCCGGATTCAATCTTCTTGCTGTACTGTAATTCGTACATTGATTATAAATCACCTTCTTGTACACTTTTCCGGAGCTATCCACAGATGTAATATTCAAATAAATATTCTGAGCATCGTGAATGGAGATGGCAGTAGGAATATCATCGATACCGGGGCCACTGTTATATAAAATATCCCAGATTTTATCACCAGAAACAGAATATTTCGTGAATTCGACGTCATTGTCAGTTCCATTCCACAGCGCTGAATATGAAAATTTATTTCCAAAATCATCGATTACAGATTGATTTGATGAAGTTGTATCTGCTTCACTCAGAATGATTGCTTGATCAAAAACAGCGGATGAAACATTCAATGATAATGGGCTTAATTCGCTCCATTGTCCAATACTGTTTGATGAAACAGGCTCTATCCCGAATGCCGGACTGTTGCCGATCCTCAATTCGTAGGATAATTCCGGGTCGAGCGTAGCAGTTTTAGAGAAAGAAAATTCAAATTCACCAGTGGATGAAACCTCTGTTCCTATCGACGAAACATGTTCCGGGTCAATCGATCGTAAAAAGATAGTCAATCCCTCAGTTGCGGAATTCATACAGGGAAGCTCTAATGCCAGCTTACCTTTTATGCCCTTGCAAATACCACCATCAATCTCCGTCATTTGTTCCTTTTGAATAAAACTAAGTATTTCATCACGTTTAATAATTTTTTTATCCAACGCCAACATCGCTTTAGAATAACCATTCCAGAATTTAACCATATCAATTTCATTTTTCCCCACAAAACAATTCAGGCTTTTGAGAAATAGATCCGATGCTTCAGCATACCTTCCGGAAATAAAACTGGTCTGTGCTTCGCCCAATCTAAGATAAAATTGTCGCAGATAATTTTTTGAATCGACCGGTTGTTCCAATCGATTATATATATACAACACTTTTTGAACCAGTGGATGAAGATCATTAATATTATCTTGCCCGGTGATGATCCCCCTTTCAAAACACTTCGATAGTGCGATATTCATTTCAACAAAACAAAACTGAATATATCGCTCATCAGGATCAGTTTGTAATTCCAGAGCCGAATTCAAAATATCTGAAAATATTTTAACTGCAGCAGCGTCATCATGAATTTCTGACTCGGTCGAAAGATAAGACATTCCGATGGAAATTAATTCATTCGCGGGTTTTTTACCGAGAGTTACGGTCATCAATTTAGGAATATCGTTCCCGTCAAAAAATGTCTTGTAAAGTGCATTATAGCCGGTTAAATCATTTTGTGCAATATCAAAAGTACCACAAGCAGTACTCCCCGGGGAGTTGTCGACAATGGGAACAATCGTATTCCCGCATTGACTCCTTAATATTTGATATTGTTGTGAAGGTTGAACTTGCAACCCTGTATACCATAAATTATGATTGCAAGCGAGAGATGTCAAAGTGCACGATCCAATAACCGTAGCATTTATAATATTATTCGGAGTTGTAAGATTATGACCATTTATATAATCTACTGAAATATCATTATATCCATTATCAAGCTCAGGCATTTTGGTATTTTCCAAATGAATATTTTCTTCGGAGTTTTGTTTAATACTGCTATAACCTGAGTGATCAAGTGGTGAAAGAGATAAATAAGAATCTCCCTGCATTCTGATCCCAATATGATTATTTTTTATTACATCGCATTTTGACTCAAACTTGGCTGGTCCGATGACACTTACCGCCCAGTTCTCCGTTGTACCCGTACCGTCAAATTCATTTCCAATCGAGCGAACAAGTGAAGGGGCAGAATTGATTGCTTCAATTCCTGTAAAACCATAATTTTTGAAATGACAGCCTGAAATAATGCTTGGGAGATGAGTACCGACACCCTCCCAACATATATCTCCACCGTCAAAATCAACATCATAAAATTTAACGCCACCTCCGTGTGTATATATGGGATAACCATTTGATTCTCCGTTAATATTGGTTGCTTTAATATCAAGCACGTGGCCGAACACATCCAACATTCCTTCAATTCTTACCAAATCGAGGGAACAAAATTCGATATGCGACTGTGGGGTTCCCCAAACATAAATTTTTCCACCTCCCTCAATACTACAATGCTCAAATTGGTAGGGCGAACCGATATTAAGCATACTCGCAATTTTAATCTTTCCATGGTGTATATATATATTCTGAAGAAGATCCTGCGGTTTCATCTCGAATCCTTCAATATCAAGAATCGGATCAGCAGCATCGGTACCTGACAATTCAATTTTTGAATTTACGCCACAAGTAATTGTTGGACAGGAGATATTTTGATGAAGAGGATCGCATGCTGCAAAACCTGTATTCCAAATAATTCTTCCACTGTGATTACCTAGATAGGTGAAAGTAAAGGTTGCATTATCCCCTATTTCAAGTGTTCCTCTCATTTCCAAAACTGCATCATCGCCATTCAACTGAAATCCTGCACCATATTCAAATCTAAGGACGGCACCAGGTTCAACCAGAATTCTTGCATGATCATTCACACTCAACAATCCACCACCGCCAATAATTAATCGGCTGCCAGATTTTACAATAACTTCCGGCTTCATTGCATCTGTCCCGTCCCCGATAGTGAGTGATCCACCGTTTATTAGTGTGAGTGTGGAATTATTACAAATTCGAAATTCCGTTTCTACATCAAGATGACCTGAATTTTGAATATTCAGATCCGCTATGGAAAACTCCGGTAGTGAAATATTAAAACTTAAATCCTGAGATGAACGTCTTGCCATATTAACATTCGCGTTCAATACTTCCGGAGCATGTGAAGGGTGCGAAGCATAATGCTCGAGTAAAGGATTGGGTT
>JAHEYM010000364.1 GCA_023251595.1 Bacteroidota bacterium | reverse complement strand
ATGGTTGTGCAGCACTATAATTGCTCAGATAAACCTGCGGGTTCCATTCGTAAGTAACACCGGTTACTTCAGAAGTTCCGATTTGCATATTATATCCTTCACAAATTTGCTGATCTGATCCTGCATCTGACAACGGAATTACAGTTATCGTAACCGAATCTGTAGTTGTATGCCATTCTGCACACTCAGTTGTAATATTGGTATCTGTTAAATTTAAAATATATGTGGTGGTTTGCGATGGCGAAGCAATGGGTTGTGCAACAGTTGTATCACTAAGACCAATAGCGGGGCTCCATCTATATATACAACCAATGTGCAAACTATCCCCAATCTGAACCTGTTCATTCAAACAAATTGTAGTGTCTTTTCCTGCTTTTGACTTAAAATAATTTACGGGAGTTAAAGTTACATCATCAAGAAAGTAATAAGCTACATTAATAGTCTGTTCACTTAATGTAGTACATTGAGAGCCAACATACACAGTATCTGAGTGCGCATCATCTTTAAAATTGCCAATAGTCATATACCTTTCAGTACCATTCGCAATAAAACTTTTGGAAAGATGTGTCCACCCAATCTTATTCTCAAGAGTTGAATTAAATTCAATTTGTGGTACTGAATCTATTAGAACCAAAGTTCCGGTAATATAATTTGCAGAAAAAAAAACCCCAAGATTATTGCATGCATAACTCACAGAATCTGCAAGGCTAATATACAATGAAATGCAGTATTCTTGACCAACATTCAGTTCTGTCAAAAGCGCACATTTAATAAATTCTCGGAAGTTGGGGTACATACTAACATCTTTTACGAAAGTACCCATCCCAACATAGCTACTATCAGAATGAGCATTTTCAAAACCAAATAGGTTATTCGGAACATGGTATGAATAATTATAAGGTGCTGGTGGTGTGGTTGGGTTTACTGGACGACACGTACTAAACCAGTCTGCCGAACCATTGTCTGTCCAACCAGTTAGAAGATCCATCATTTGTGCATAACCACCCCAGGTAGGGCAAGTCGCAGACCACTGAAGTGAATCAAACCCGGGATTTGGAATAAGGTTTTGTCCTTTGGTAATTTGACTAAAAAGGAAGAAAACCAGAAGGATAATGTTTTTCAAGCTATTTGCCATCCGATTGAAACAATGAGACCCAGGCAATACCCAGGTCTCAATATTCATATATAGTCTATTTAATTATAATTATTTTATCTTTTTGAAGAACACGTTTTTCTATGCTTATTTCATAATAATAAACACCACTGGTAAGACCGGGAACCTTAATTTCAAATTTATTTTTATCTGGCGTCAGATTCCATTTCGCAACAGTCTGACCTAGGGGATCCGTCAACGCAATAATTGCTTTGGTATTCTCAGGAATCTGATAATCAAGTTCCATTGCACCATTGTTTGGATTCGGATATAATTTACCCATATAATCTGCCTGTTGAGTAATATTATGACGATTTGGAGCTGCGTGACGGGTATTGTCCAGAGTGTACGGTGGCAATTCACATTCGTTCCAATATTCTGTTCCTACAGTATCAATTTCGGCTAACAGAACTCTTGCCGAATAAACGGCAGTACCGTATCTAATCGGGCACAGTCTGGCTATATCTTTTAACTTTTGGACATCTTCCTCGGAATCAACTTTCTTTTGTAAAAGCAGATTATTTATATCCTTCATAATTACTTCAATACTGTCTGCCGGAGAAATTGCAACATTCGTCATAACAATACCTGTTGCCGACAATTGTGTACCAATCATTGAAGCCAATTTACCAATCGTATCAAGTGTTCCAAATGAAGTACTATTCAGACTATCTGCAAAAGAAGAAAGAATTGTATCTGCCAACATTGCTGAATCACCTCTAATTGCTCTGAATACAGCGATTTTTGCAGAATGTTTTTGCATTTCGTCGGCTTCACCCCAATCGATCGAATCCTGAACTATTGCATGGGCTGCTATTAAATTTGGGATCGGTGTCGGAGACATAGTTGTATATGAAATTGGAGGATACGGATTGCAATTTTCTAATATTAATTCTTCAAGCGGAAACAAACTAAACGTTATGAACGGATTGGGGTGATAGACTGTTGGATTATTTGGTCGAACATACAAATGATACCCATATTCACTCGTATTCATTGTATGGGCATGGGCATAATAGAAGTTAGCTGGATCTATGTCCCATGTATTATCTGACGGATGATCATAATCTCCTTGTGTTCCTAAAGTGTAAGGTGTGCCACCACCGAGAAAAATTCCTCTTAGGTGTTTTGAGGTCATGCTATTTCCGAGGAAGTGCGATTGCTGTTGATCGCCCATAAATAAAAACCCATCACCAATGTCCGATGTGTGGTTACATCTTACAGTCGTAGGGTTGCCTCCCTGATCAACCCTGATACCTTCAACCCACCAATCCCATCCTGTATTTCCGTAGGCAGTGTTGCTGTAAACAGAATTATCTTCAATATCACCATAAGTGCAACCTTGTGTAAAAATTCCAAAACAGTAATTGGAAGAATTCGGAGTAGGTCTTAGCCGAATATCATCGTTGTTATGGATATATGGGCGGAAAAGATTAGTAGTAAAAATCCCAATCCGGGCATCAAGAATCGTGTTATTACATATTTCAGCAGAGTTCGTGATCGATGGTTCCCATAGCTTTATTGCTGTGGTCATTGCAGGGTTGCTGGTTGAGGTTGTAATAATGTTCTCCTTTATAGTAGTGAAGGAGGAGGGGTTATGCAGCCCATATATGCCTGTCTGGCAGTCAGTGATATTATTGAAGTTAATTTGCGAAGGTGAATTATTATTATCTCTAAGTAAGAATCCTCTGTCGAAATTTGTAATCTGATTATTATTTAATACGCTTATGCAGTTTTGATTCGCGTCAGTTCGGATGGCATGATTAATTCCATTTAGAAAAGTATTAAATTGGACATTAAAGGAATTGCCATTGTTGGAAGATAGAAACACTCCTGTTGTAATATCGTGAACAGTGTTGTACGAAAAGTTATTTACATTTGTATGTCCGGTTCCGAATAAACCTATTCTGCAATTACTGATTATGTTCTGATTTATATACTTAAAGTTGGTATTATTATAACCTTCGATTGCTGTTCCGATCGAAACATTTCCGGGTGGTTCCCAAAAAGGACATATATCATGGAAGACATTCGAGGTAATGACGACATTTGCTACACCCAATGGAGTACTTTCCGCATGAATGGAAGCCGAAAGAGACTGAGTAAAATCATTGTTATCCCCGATAAAAATATCATGATAAAGATCAGATATCAAGAAGCAATACTTATTTACTGAGCCGTATCTCGGTGGAAGAAGATAGTCATCACATAGAAAGTGGCAACCAACTACGGTACCTGGATCTTGGGAATAACTATAAGTACGAACTTGAACATCCACATAGTTTTTATTGAAGTTGGAATTCTGTAAATCATATTGTCCTCCATTTCCCGCATCAATTGCGCACTCAGCATCCTCGATTCTTGAAGTGTTAATTACTTGGAGAAGAGGAGGCGGAAGTCCGGCTTGTGTTACATCTATCCGATCCCACATGTAATTACAACCGGCATGTACATAAGTGCCATCTATCGTTAAGATTGAACCTGGTTCTACGATTATTTTTGCAGTAGGTCCCATATACATGTTCGGAACTCCACTAACACTCAAGTGAAGACTGGCATCAATAGTGAAAGTTCCATTAACAATAAATGGAATCCCTGTAATCGCATAGTTTGGAGAAACTCCTGTGATAGTCAAACCTGCAATAGGATATAGTATCACATCTGATAATGTTCGGTTAACAATATTCGGAACTGCCATAGGATCACAGCAAAACTGAACATCGAAAGTTGAGGTTGATGTGCAACCATTTGCATCAACTACTGTTAATATAATGGTGCCGCCGATTGATGTAGCATTTCCCCAATTGGTTATCGTAAAATATGGACTTCCAAACCAGGGAGTGCCAATGATACCGTTTGTTGCAGACCAAAAATAATTATATCCTGAAAGTATAGGTCCGGTATATGTAATTGTATTTGTAGAAGGATCCAGACAGGTTGTAGTTGGTCCGCTAAAAGAAGAAATGGGTGCGGGATTAACAACAACTGTTATGGTATTTGAGCAACCATTATTAAGCGTTAATGTTACATCATAAGTGCCTGCGGTATTATATACATGTGTCGGATTTTGGAGCGTGGAAGTGTTATCAATTCCGGCAGCCGGATCGCCAAAATTCCAATCCCAGGTAGTTGCACTTGCAGTCGAATTTCCGAATTGAATCGCGATCCCCTCACAAGTTGGGGAAGAAGATGAAATGTTCGGATAGCATA
>JAHEYM010000363.1 GCA_023251595.1 Bacteroidota bacterium | reverse complement strand
ATTCGATTTAGAAAATTTATCTATTCTCCTTAAACTACTCATTTTTAATTGTTAATTATTCATTGTTAATTGTTAATTAAATATTCTTTCCATCCTACTTCAATACCATGAAGTTTCACCATTTCTTCCACCCTAAGAAAATCTTCTGCAGAGTCGACAGTCATGCGAATATTCGAAAGATCGGTTTCATTTTCAAAGTTAAGAATATTAAAACTTTTTGCACCAATTGCGTGAGTACGTATATAGGGTGTGACATGTTCGCGGTCATAGGGCGTGACTGCCTCTTTCCACGCGCGTTCCAGCGTGGCGAAAGTGAAAGCTTCTGTATCCTGACCATCGGGGAATGATAATTTGATAATATTTGCAACATAATCTTTACCCGATTCTTCCAACAAAACAATTGCCCTGTCAATTAAAACAGGATCAATTAAAGGACAATCGGAAGTAATGCGAATAATTATTTCTGCATTAAATGTACGTGCAGCTTGATAATACCTGTCGAGTACATCCGTTTCACTACCTCTGAAAACCTCCGCATGATATTTTCGGGCTTCCATAACAATGATATCATCGGCAGAATTTTCGGTTGTTGCTACCACCAATTTTGTGATTTTCCGGCTTCGTGAAATTCTTGAGATATGTAATCCAAGCATGGTCTGAGAGCCCATTGTCTTCATTACCTTCCCGGGTAACCGCGTAGAGCTCATACGTGCCTGAGTGATAGCGATCACATTTTTCATCACCAGTTAACCGGATTAAGTAAATCCTTTTCCAAAACATTGATGCTGCCGATTTGCCTTTTTAATTGAGGGGGAATTTCATATTTCAGACAATCGATATTGGTTTTCAATTGTGACAAAGTTTCAACACCAATTAATATATTATTAATCTCCGGAAATGATTTTACATAGCCGAGGGCTATGCTACATATATCGATGTTGCTGATAGATGCCAACTCACGGATTTTAGCCAGATCCGGTTTTAGTCCGATTAATTTTTCGGGAATATTTTCGGGATCCATGAATAATAAACCTTGCAAAAATACTGATCTGGCGTGTAATTCGATACCGGACCCGTTCGCCAGAAACATAAGCGCTTCACGGTGTCTTTCATTGTCGAGCAAATTGAAGGGAAATTGAATAACATCATACGTGCCGTCTTCAATGGCCCGCCGGAATTCTTCATTTGTATATATCGAAATTCCTATTTTTTTTGCAAAACCCGCGGATTTCAACCAACGCATCATGTCATTAAATGCGTGATCTTTTGAGTCTGTAAAATGATGAAACATAAGACACTCAAGCTGTCGGATGCCCATCATTTCAAGGTTCAGTAAAACGACATCAACGAGATTATTTCCTACTTCACTTTTCCTGAATTTTGAGTTTACTTTAAATTCCGGATGATGCCGGTGATATTCTCCGATAATCTGAAATGCTTCACCATAAACCAACGCAGTGTCTAAAATCCCTACGCCTGCTTCATAAGCATTTTCTAAAATATTAATTGCTTCGGGAATTGAAGGTTTACCCCAACGATTATTGATCCCGTAGGGCATGCCAATTTGAGCCGTTCCAAGAATAATTTTACTGGCATCTGTTTTTATCCCGTTGATCAAAATAGTACCTCCCTTTATTTTTTGCTAAACGCCTGGAATAAAATCGGGATCGACATTTTTAAGGATTTGTTCCTTTAATTCTTCGACCGATAACCAAACAGAATTATTTCCTGAATTATATCTGAATCCATCTGGAACCATTTTTCCTCCGAATGTTTTCATGAAATTATCTACATTCCATGGAGGAGTGGAAGGCATAATAACATAATAATCTTTAAACTCAGCAGTATTTAATGCATCTGTCTCCGTGATCATTTCTTCATGAATTTTTTCACCAGGTCGAATGCCGACATACCGAATTTCGCAAGCAGGAGCTATAGCTTTAGCGAGATCTGTAACTTTGAAAGATGGAATTTTAGGGACATACAACTCGCCACCCCAACTTTTTTCAAGTGCGAGAAGAACGAGATTCACACCTTCTTCAAGTGAAATATTAAATCTCGTCATATCACGATGTGTGATCGGAAGAAATTTTTCTTTACGCTTATTAAGAAAAAACGGAACTACTGATCCTCTCGAGCCTATTACATTTCCATATCTCACGACCGAAAATTTGATATCATGTTCACCTTTCATGTTATTCGCTGCAACAAAAAGTTTGTCGCTGCACAGTTTCGTTGCGCCATAGAGATTAATCGGAGCCGAGGCTTTATCGGTACTGAGTGCCACCACAGCTTTTACTCCACGATCGATCGCAGCATTGATAACATTTTCAGCGCCGAGAATATTCGTTCGGATGCATTCCATCGGATTATACTCCGCAGCCGGTACCTGCTTAAGAGCGGCAGCATGTATCACGTAATCCACATTTTCAAAGGCGCGATTGAGGCGGGATGCATCACGGACATCACCCAGAAAAAAACGCATACAACCGTATTTTTCCGGTGGAAATTCAAGCGCCATTTCATATTGCTTCATCTCATCACGCGAAAGAATGATTAATCGCTTGATGTCGGGAAAACGTTTAAGAAGAATTTCAGTGCATTTATGGCCAAAAGAGCCGGTGCCACCGGTAATGAGAACAGATTTATGATTCAGATCTAACATTGTCTTGTTTGTGAGGTCAAAAGTAAGTATTTTAGTTGTAAGTCGAGAGTTCTCCTAATTCGTAATTCCTCATTCCTAATTACTATTCCGTTTTCTCCCAACATTTCAATTCACCATTGAAATCTGAGAACAACAAAGTATATTGTTTAGGAATTTTATTGTTTTTACCCCAATATGTCGCGAGCCTGGTTCCGATCGGCATGAGAGAAAGTTGGTCGAAAACATATCCCGTATAAAGATGATATTGTTCTTCTCCTGTTTCTACAGTCGGATCGATAATCGCAGAATCATCTATATTTTCCTGGAAAGAATTAAAAAAATATATTCCATTATAATCCTGAAATTTAATATTGGTGATGTTTGAATGAATAAATTTCACCCTCGGTAAACCATAACATTCAAGAACAAATTCTGACAAATGAAAAAAATAATCGCGATATTCCACACCGGTAAAATATCCCTCGGTAACCGCGGCACCAATCATACAAAATTTACCAACACCTGAACCGATATCCAGCACTTTTGCATCGGGATTATCTGCAAGAAATTCTGCTGCCTGAATTGCTACATCAACGGGTGTCCAATGACGCTGGGTGAGGTTACGCGCTCGTTCCGGATAAATTGTATCAAATTCTTCATCCGTAATAATTAAATTATTTTTCAGATCATCAAAGATCATTCAATGATGATATTTTTCGTTTTTCAAAATTGTCATCGCACGGTATAGTTGTTCAATAAAAATAATTCTGCACATCTGATGTGTAAATGTCATCGCAGATAGAGACATCTTCATATCTGCCCGCTTCAGAACTTCTTCATCCAAGCCGAAAGCACCACCGATAATAAATTTTATAGCCCGACTTTGTTTCGAAATCCATTTTGCAAATTCCGGAGAGCTGAAACTTTTTCCATTCTCATCCAGGGCAACTACAAAATCAGATATTTTAATTTTTTGCAAAATATTTTTTCCTTCTTTTTTCTTTACTTCATGTATCGGTAGTGAAGCGGCATTTTTCAAACCTGGCAATATTGTTATTTCAACTGACGCGTATCTTTCCAGCCTTTTACAATACTCTGAGAAACCTGCATCCAGCCAATTTGTCTCGTTTTTCCCGATTAATAAAAGTTCAAACTTCACCATAAAAAAACACTTACGATGTAAAGGTAACAAGATGCCAGCATGAAGCGAAATCTTCGCAGAATCCAATTGTGAATTCATTAAAATTTTATTAACTTTGTCGCCTTGAATGAAAAAAATAAAATGAAAAATAAATTCACAATAAATATTCTGCTTTTTGTCGGTCTTTTCCTCTCGTTGTCATCTCTAAGCAATGCACAACCCTGGATGAATAAGTTTGAAAACGATCCGAATCCGAATTTTTACGATATACAGAAATCGTTCAATGAATATTGGAAAGACAAGCCACTTCCCGTCCATGGCACAAAAGCTAAAGATGAGAATGAAGGTGAAGAAGCAGGTTTGGGAGGTTGGTTATCTTTCAAAAGATGGGAATGGTTTATGGCGCCACGTGTGTATCCAACAGGCATCTACCCCGATGGAAGACAGCTTTACAACGAACAACAGAAAGAAAAAGCAAACAGACAAGGAAATCCTAATGTTACATCTTTTGGAAACTGGACGATTTTAGGTCCGACAACCGCTATTCCAACGAATGGCGGTGCAGGCAGAGCAAATTGTGTAAGG
>JAHEYM010000362.1 GCA_023251595.1 Bacteroidota bacterium | reverse complement strand
TATTTCCTTGTCTTAAATTCGAATGAAGGGAAGAAAACGAGGAAGCTGGTAAAATTGAAGGAATAATATAATAGAATTGGATTATAATTATCCGAGGAAAATTCACAAATTATTATTGTCTCGTTTATTATTCATGTCGAGGTTAATTTAGATACTACCGTCCGATATATAGACAGATTGCTTCGGTCGTTCCTCCCTCGCAATGACGAGGCCTTCCGAGTAAGGGGTTAGGAAAAAAATCAGTCGACAAATTTCACGTACGTGAAATTTGCCGACTGATTTTTTTCCTCCTAATTCATGAGAAATTCGTCATTGCGAGGGAGTCTCGCCTCAGGCGAGACGACCGAAGCAATCTCTTCTGAATTTGCACACTACCAGTAACCTCGCAACTCTTCAACTCTTCAACCCTTCAACCCTTCAACCTTTCAACCTTTCAACCTTTCAACCATTCAAGTCGTTGCATGCAACGCCTCTACAATTCAACCTACTTCACCATCATCTTCCCTACTCCAATTTCTCTGTCCTTCAGAAATACTTTATATATATATATTCCGCCCTTCAAATTGTTGCGAGAAATTGTAATTGAATTATTATTCCCGAAATATGTTTTCATTACTTCTCTTCCAACCATATCATATACTTTTAATTCAGTATTTTCGATTATTTCCGGTGAAGTTATTTCTATTGTTGTTTGTGAAGAAAATGGATTGGGATAAACCGATATATTTATTTTATTTTCATTCTGATCGGAAATATTCACCGGACAATGTCCGGCATTTCCGGTTGGATTTCGACGATATGAAATTTTACCCGAGTCGGGCATGATGACGTGTAGCACGCAACCTGTGTATGCGCTGAAGGTGGTGATACCCGCGTTTCCGAGTGTGAAGGGCGGATCCCAGGTTGCGCCTCCATCGCCCGAATGCAGATATTGAGCTCCCGCTCCTGCCTTCTCGTACGTGATGTGCAGATCAGCGCCATCGCGGGTCATGTGCGGATAATAGTAGGTAACGGCTGTATCGTTTGTGAGATCCATATTTGTTCCCCAGGTCGCGCCGGTGTCGGGTGACTGAACCAAATGAATCTGATAATGCCCCGCAGGTGTTCCGGCAGCGACTACATCTATATTTGCGCCATTTATATTCACCATTGTACCATAATATTGAGTTTGCATCACTGCTGTATCCGGATCCCAGTTCACACCATAATCGGATGAATGTTTAACATATATTTTAAATAGTCCGGTTCGTTTATCATTCCACGACATAAATACATGCGACCCCTGCGCATATATTGCTTCATCTTCAGAACGATTTGGTGCGTAGGTTAAACGGGTGTGTTGGCTCCATGTATTTCCATTGTCGGTTGAACGCAGAAAAAACACTTCCGTATTTCCGGTCGTATCAACCGTAATATCATTCGCTGCATATACATAAGAACCGGAAACCGTTACTGCGGGCCAATCGGCGATGACACTATCAAGCATTATTTTCAGAGTCCATGTATTTCCGCCATCGACAGAATGTTTATACCAGGAAGAACGATGCATAGGTGGAACTGTATCAATTTCTCTCCAAACCACATGAATATTCTGCCCGTTCACCGCTATCGCAGGATTCCAGGCATTTCCGTTCGTGTCGGTTAGATTCATAACATTATCCCAGGTAAGTCCTGTATCGTGAGAACGTCTGTAATAAATTGCTGCTCTTGTTGGGGTGAATTTGTCTGTCCACACCACATGGATAGTATCCCCTGAAGCACCGATGCAGGAACCCATACTTTCGTTAAGCCCCGCCTGCATTGCGTTTGGCGATATATTGACTTTGGGTGCCCATTGTGCAAAAATGATGGTTGGGAAGAATATATATAATATCATTTGGGTGAAAAATGATTTGGGAATTGAGGAGAGTTTCATTATATATTTCAGAGATTTAACTATCAAATTGTTTTGAGGCGACTTCACCACAAATATACACTTAATTGAATTACAGAGCATCCTGCAAACACACCCCGTCACTTCGTGACACCCCTCTCAAGAGGGGAATTTTTTTTCTCCTCCAGTTGAAACTGGAGGCTATTGAGCAGGAGGCTATTTATTAATAACTTCAACATCATATACCAGGATAGCACTTGGTGGTACACGATCGTTTCCGGTTAGACCATAACCTATATAGTTATGCATGATGAGACGGGCTCTGTCGCCTATATTCATCAACATGATTCCATCTTCCAGACCACGTGGAATTTCTGCCAGATTAAAGTGAACCAACAGAGGTTTATCCTTATTCACCGAAGCGACAAAACTTCCGTCTAACAAAGTCAGCGTGTATACAATTAATGCTGTTTTCCCGGATTTCACATGTTTTGTACTGTCGCCATGAGAATAAATCATATATCTCAAGCCACTTTCCGTCATCTCCATTTTCCAATTCCGGCGTTCAATATATTTGGCGATAAGATCCGCTTCCTCTTTGGTTTCCCGCTGATTCATCTTCACCAGATTCTCTTTCACCGTATCCTTTTGTTGACCCACAAATCGCACTTCACCCGTTTCAGGATGACTGCATGAAACCGTAATAAAGTTTAATGACAATCCAACAAAGAAACATAATATCAGATGAAAGAATTTCATGCGTTTAATTCATCTTTATATATCGGTAAAATATTTTCAAACTTCGTAATGGTTTCAGCAAGTGTTAACGTAGAATTACCGCCCGCAGCATTGAGATGACCACCACCATCAAAGAATTTATATGCGATCTCCTGAGCTGAGAACACACCTTTCGAACGCAAAGATAGCTTCACAATATCTCCCTGTTCATAGAAAAACGCACTGAGTTTGACACCGTCGATACTCAATCCGTAATTCACAAGTCCCTCGGTATCGCCCGCCTGATGCGAGAAACGTGCCAATTCTTCCTCACTCAAACTCAAAATACACGTGTTTAATCCTTCTACAACTCTCAACTTTTCATATAAACTGTAGCCCATCAAACGCAAACGATTTTCGGTGGAAGTATCATAAATTGATTCATGAATCTGATAATTAACCGCACCGGCTTCCATCATCGCCGCAATAACCCTATGGGTAGAAGCTTTCATTGAAGAAATGCGAAACGAATTCGTATCCGTCATGATACCTGTATATATACATGTAGCGGTTTCTTTCGATATTAAATCAAATTCACCCAAAGCTTCAATAAAATAATATATCAATTCTGCTGTAGCGCAAGCCGAAGTATATACAAAATTATGTTCGCAGAAATTGCCCGGAAATGTATGATGATCTATCAGGATTTTCGTTGAACTTGCATTGAGAAGAACATCTTCCATCTTCTCCACCCTTTTCGATTGGCTGAAATCGAGACAAAACGTAAGGTCAGCAGCATTTAATATTGAAGTCGCACGATCAGTTTCCCGTTCGAAATTGATTACGATGTCATTCCCGGGAAGCCATGCCAGAAAGTCGGGATAATCGCCCGGAACAACCACATCAACCCTGTGCCCTTTCGATTGGAGGTAGTTATACATTGCCAAGGAAGAACCCATCGCATCGCCATCGGGTTTGTAATGTGTTGTGATAACAATATGTTGGGGTGAAGAAAGCAGCGTCTTTACCGGGATTAATTGATCTTTGGGAAAATAGTCCATTATAATGGGTTGATATTCAGCAAAAGTAGTAAATCCAGCATTTCTGTTGCCACACCTCGGAGAAAATTGCTAATTTCGCCCCCCAAACCCACCCTTGCCCCTCCCAGGAGGGGAATGTCTCTTTCGAAAAAAGGGAACATTTCTCAGGAGGGGAATAGATATGTGGCAACTCATCAAGTCGTTGCATGCAACGCCTCTACAATTCAACTTATAAACTTATAAACTCTTCAACTAATAAATGACCACCAACAGAACCTTCACCATGCTGAAACCCGATGCGGTCGCAGCAAATAATATCGGACCTATTCTCGCTAAAATCAACGAAGCCGGGTTCAAAATTGTCGCGATGAAATATACAAGACTTACACACGAGCGGGCGGGCGAATTTTATGAAGTTCATAAGGAACGCTCATTTTATAACGATTTACTCGAATATATGTCGTCGGGACCAATCGTTGCCGCGATTCTCGAAAAAGATAATGCAGTAGAAGCATACCGTACGCTGATTGGTGCTACCGATCCTTCGAAAGCCTCACCGGGCACCATTCGTAATCAGTTTGCCAAATCGATCGCGGCCAATGCCGTTCACGGTTCAGATTCAGATGAAAATGCTGCGATTGAAGGAAGTTTTTTCTTTAGCAAAATAGAGATTTATTAATACATGAAAGTCATTATCCCCGTAGCAGGAATAGGTAGTCGGCTCAGACCGCACACCCATA
>JAHEYM010000361.1 GCA_023251595.1 Bacteroidota bacterium | reverse complement strand
TGGTTCTGTTGGCTGAAAAAGAACCTGTGTAATTTTGGGAGTTGGTCGATTTTTCACCAGTCAGATTAGCATTTCCTCCAATGTTGAACACCCAGCTTTTCCATGGATCAATAACTTGACTATCCGACGTTGAATCTTTTTGATTTTCAGAGAGTGCAATTTTAACTCTCGAAGCATAACAACTGTGACCCACATATCGCATCAGACCGATTTGAATTACCTGAACCAATCCGTTTCGCGTGTCATCTTCTGTATTCACAGAATTCGCCATATACTTCAAAGTATCATTCACTCCGAAGAATTTTTTATTCCCTATGAAAAACAATTCATACTCAGTACCCGAGGAGCCCGTCATCTGACTGGTAATGAGAAGATCAACATCCGCATCCTGACGGTCACGAACGTAATTCACACATTTAATTTCTGTTTTTAAAAACGAGTCGAAGCAATAATCACAGTTGAGATAAAGATTCAATGCCTGATTCTTAGTGCTGTCGGATTGGGTTTGGGCTTGAATCGACTGGGTCGAAAAAATAGCGAAAACAACTAATACAAGTTTGAGGGAATTCATGGTAAGTGGGTTTGGGACAGAATGATAACGAAAATAAAATATAAATATTTGCAATTGTATTTTGGCTACGAAGGCACGAAGGTGCTAAGAAATGAAGGCTTCAATTTTGGAGACTTTGCTTGGGTGGAGACGTTGCATGCAATGTCTCTACTTTTATGATCCTCACCGGACAATTCTTTGCTGCAATTCGATTTGCCACTTCTTCATCATCTTCAACAATAACGCTGAAAAAACCCTTTTTTTGAACAGCGCCAATTAAAGTGCATTTCCCGTCTTTTCGCGATACCCGCCACCGATATTTTGCCGCTTCAACGCACGCATTACACCCGATGCACTTCGCACGCTGCTGTGTGATACGGATCATTAAACTGAAACTACTTTATATAATTTATCGGATGGACGGACTTTTGTTTCCAATAAAAAAGTAAAAATTTCACCCTTATTTACAACCTCAGTTTGACGATCGTTAATCCGTAATTGATTAATTGTGGTCTGAATTATTCCTGTCGTCGGCCCGGTGATAATGATTTCATCACCTACAGAAAGAGAATGCGATTCCAACTGAAATTCACCCGCCTTTACTTTTTCAAAATAACGCAATCCTTTCCCGATTAGAATTTTTTGTTTGGTTGCTTGAGAGCCATACGTATTACTCCATTCACCCATCGTGCGACCCAGGTAATATCCGTCCCAAAACCCGCGATTAAATACAGTGGCTAAACGATTTTTCCAGTCTTCGAATTTATCGGATGAATAATTCCCGGCTTCATACGAATCAATTGCTTCACGATAACATTTTGTTACCGTATAAACATAATCCGCACTTCTTCCCCTTCCTTCTATTTTTAATACATCCAAGCCTGCGTTTATAATTTTATCTAAAAAATCAATCGTACATAAATCTTTTGCCGACATAATATATTCGTTGTCGATCTCTAATTCAACACCACTTTGTTTATCTGTTACAATATACTCTCTTCTGCAATTCTGAATACAGGCACCACGATTTGCAGAAGCAAAATCGGAATGAAGACTCAGATAACATTTTCCGGATGTTGCCATGCAGAGAGCACCGTGACCAAAGATTTCAATACGAACCAATTTGCCGGATGGACCCGTAATATTTCTTCTTATTATTTCGCGTGTGATATCTGCAACCTGCATCAGACTTAACTCACGAGCCATCACCATTACATCGGAGTAGGCGGAATAAAATTCAACCGTATCAATATTTGTTATGTTGGTTTGTGTTGAAATGTGAATATTTACGTTTTGTTTTTTTGCGTAATTCAATACTGCATAATCAGAAGCTATGATCGCATCAATCCCGTTTTCTTTGGCAGCATCTACGATCTGTTTCATCAAATTAATATCATGGTCATAGACAATTGTATTTAATGTGATATACGATTTAACACGATGTTCTTTACAGATTTTTGAAATCTTCGAAAGATCTTCCAGTGTAAAATTTGCGCTCGAACGAGTCCGCATATTGAGTTGTTCCACACCAAAATAAATGGAGTCCGCACCTGCCTGAATCGCAGACATCAGCGATTCATACGATCCGGCCGGAGATAATAATTCTATTTTGTTATTCACAATTAAAGTTGAATTTGTTTTTTTATGTACCCGATATCCGCTCTCTGTATATATATAGGTATATTG
This sequence comes from Bacteroidota bacterium, assembly GCA_023251595.1. Lineage (GTDB taxonomy): Bacteria > Bacteroidota > Bacteroidia > AKYH767-A > JABDAW01 > JAHEYM01. The sequence goes on along the minus strand of JAHEYM010000361.1, from coordinate 2,160 downwards.
GTGTAATCATCATGAAAATTATATCCCCCATCTGTCAATTCCTTTATTGCTTCATCTTTACTCCAGTTTTCAAAAACAATTCTGTACATTGCTATCACAACACCGGTACGATCTGAACCGGCTGCACAATGAACCAGCAATGGTTTTGGAGCTTTCAAAATAATTTTCAGTGCTTCAATAATTTCATAATCAGAAAAAAGATCCGGTTCCATGTCGACATGATAAAGTTTAAATTTAACTTTTCCCATCACATTACGGTCGTCATGCCCTCTCCGTAAATTGAGAATACTTTTTATCTTGCAATCTGCTATTTCAATAAATCCCAAACTGTCGGGCTGTTCAGACCGATATATTGAATCGTTCAGCGTGAAGAGATTGTCAAAATTACTGCTCTTCACAGATTGCGCCCATTTGGACGGTCGCGTATTAACCTTTTGGGCGCATAAGTCTCCGGAAAATACGAAAAATAATAATATTCCGAAAACAAACAGCCTGATTTTCACGGGTATTTAATACAATGTAATTACACAATATCGGTAGGAGCCACCCATTTTCTGCGTGTAAACCACTACATCGTTTTTACCAACAGGGAAAGCCGTTCTTGGTCGAATATACGTTTTCACATCTTTAGCCGTAAATAAAGCCGAGCGTTCAAACTCACCGGTCTTATCAACAGAAACAAGGATCGTTTGAGAACCTGATCCACTCATTGACTTTATCTCTTTTGGATTCTTTAGTTTTAGGTTTGCCGGATTATCATTATATATAAGATAAAGATTATCACTTCTCATCCATGAAAGCAGAGATGAATAACCACCATCGTCTTCTCTTGAATCCTGAATTTTTGGAATCAGCTTCATCCATGAAACCGTACCATCCAAATTAAAACTTGCGACCAATGTATTCCCATAATGATACATTAAATCGCAACCGTTTTTCGGTGCTGCAAATTTAAAATTGAAACCTGAATTAGCCGGAGCGTCAGGAACATTCATCGCTTCAGGAATATTTGCACATACACGATTTATTTTCCTTTCTTCAGCAATAAGAACTGCAGATCCATCATCCCGCAAAAACAAATTCTGTAAATTATATACCGGCATATCTGCTTTTGCAGTATGTGTAAGAACCGGTCCGCCGGTTAGAAAATCTTTGTCGAAGTCTTTAAACGAACTTGTAACACGTTTAATATGACCATCTACTTTCACCTCGAACGATCCCGCTACCGGACCATTAGGTTTCGCGGCGTATAGTCCTGCTCCAATGATATCCTGATTCGAATTTACTTTAAACATCTCCTCAATCACAAATTTATCTTTAAGTCCGGCATCATAAAGATATACTATATCTGTATCGTGCTGAAAAACAAGAAACTCGTATTTATAGGTGTTCTTTTTTGAAGGTCTTTTTGAGCTCGCCTGTTCTTTATCGGTTTTTGCCAATATATATAAATTCGTATCCGCATCCAGAATATTCCCGGCAACCTCATAACTCACGTCCTGTTTGTCCATGAAAAAACTTTTCTGAATTAATTGATTCATGTTACTGTCGAACAATCTGAGTGTAAATTTCTGACTCGAATCTCGGGCTGACTGAAGCGAGTCTCTGAGAGGAATATCGTCGTGTAATACAGCTAATTTTGAAGAATCGTTTGAAATAATGCAATTAAATTCAGGCATTCTCCTTCTTTTCACACCTTCAATATTATCAATTTCTTTGTACTCTGTTGCGACGGTTCCATCTTTGTCAATTGCATTCATATATAAAAACTTCTTGTCAGTGGATTTGTCATAATATGAAGTCAGAAGATACATTTTACCCCTTAGGCAAATGATATTTTCCAGATCCACTGCTTTACCTTTCACTTTCGGCATTGCAAGCTCTTTCGAGTATTCCAATGCCATAACATCTTTTGTATATTTTGCAATGAAGTGTTGTCTGACACCCGGCGGTTTGGTTACATACTGATACATGTATATACCATCTTCATCAACGCCGATAACCTGACCATCGGTTGGAGCCGAAGTCTTTATGGTGTTACCCCATAAAAAGTCGGTACTTTGTGCGAAAATGCTGCCGAAGCATACCAGACATGCAAGAAGCAAAGTGATTTTTTTCATCGTTTTTTTGGATAAATAATTTGGGTTCATACGGGGATTT
>JAHEYM010000360.1 GCA_023251595.1 Bacteroidota bacterium | reverse complement strand
GTCTTGTCGCAGACTACAATTTCTGCATTGAAGTACTTTGCGTAATATCGTGCGCGGGGTGTTCCACCCATGTCAGGTGCAGCGATAGCAAGATTGGGGAGATTAAGATTTTCGATATATGGGATGAAGATTGAAGAGGCGTCAAGATGATCAACAGGAATATCGAAAAAGCCCTGAATCTGAGCTGCATGTAGGTCCATCGTCATGATCCGCGTCGCGCCGGCGGCTGTCAAAAGATTTGCAACCAGTTTTGCCCCAATCGACACGCGGGGCTTGTCTTTCCGGTCCTGTCGTGCGAATCCGAAATAGGGTATTACGGCCGTAATGTAGTGGGCTGATGCACGTTTTGCCGCGTCAATCATAAGGAGAAGCTCGAAAAGATTATCGGTAGGAGCGAATGTCGATTGTATGATAAAGACATCGCAACCACGTACTGTTTCATCAATAGAAGGTTGAATTTCTCCATCACTGAACTTCTGGCAAGAGATCGCTCCAAGCGGGAGACCGTAATACATAGCAACCTTCTCGGCGAGGTGCCGTGATGCAGTACCGGAGAAGATTTTTATCGTTCTTGCCATGCGAATTTAGGGGCAATCAGTAATTTGGAGCGCAAAGGTAAGAAAAGCAATTGAGAATTGATAATTGGATAATGATAATAGACTATAATATTGGGTATTCTGATCTCTTATACGCTCTTATGTCTTAATAGGAATATAATTAATATGAAGGAGAAGGTCCAGCAATCGCTGTGAAGCAAGGCCATCCTTTTTGAAAAGATATTTTCTCTGCATTGCCGGGAAATCGTAGAAATCAGCTCCATTTTTGCTACGATTGAATAAATCGGTTAAAATCAATTCAAAATCAGTCATATTGTTGTAAGTCTTAATCTGATCCTCATCCTCGAAAACAAGATAATCGGAAAGTGTGGAATGAGTTGATTTATTCAGGAAACAGAACGGTTTATTATAATAAATTGCTTCTAAGATTGCGCTGGAAGATTGACAACACATGAAATCGCAAATTTGAATGGCCTTTGCTAACGGTAAATCCTCGTGTCTGAATAATTTCTGATTTGGTTTCGGATGAATGGACATTACTTCATCAACGATCGAATCAAGTTCATTCGGGTGTTTTTTAATTATGAGATTCCATTTGTTTTTATCGCACATTTCAATCAATTCTTCCACAATAATTTTCTTTTCGCTATCGAAGACTTTATTGTCGGAAGTCCAGGTGCTGGCAAAAAAAATCGTTTTTTTATTAGGATTAAGACCATTCATCCTAAAAAATCCCAATTTATCAACCTCCTCTTCCTTCGATAATGCATCCAGTTTTGTAAATCCGATCACGGGATGCAAATCCGTTGGATCATGATGTTTAATCCAACCGTTTTTTGTATACTCATTTATACACGCTCTTGCGGTATAATGCATATTTTGATTCAGGAAAGGACTGTCGAAAGTGAATGCATATTCGAGACATACACTTGGTATTTCATTAAATCTTGAAGTATCTGAAACAATTCTACCCATTTCCTCAAGATAACAATACATCGTTACATCGGGTTTTAATTTTTGAATAACGTTATTCATCCACTCATGGTGAAGATTAATTGTCTCCAACAAATCATCCTGTTCAAACATCTCGAAAGCCGGATCTACACCGCAAATTGCTTTATAGAAAAGTGACGGATCCGTTTTTTTTCTCTTTCTGAAATTAATAAATTTATATACATCAATATTTCCCGACTTAAAAGGTTTTGCAGAAATTGTGCTTCCCGGTTCATCATTAGAATCGATCTGAATGATGCTGAGATGAATATCCGGATTATTTTTCACCAGTCCTATAAAAGTTTCAAGAAGAATAAAATTCGGACTTACATCGTACATAATAAGGAGAACATGCCGGACCGTAATTTTTTTCTTCATAAATACAGAAAAAATGGCTGAATAGAACAGATTGAAAAAAACGTAGTATAAACTTTTGATGGATTTGCTGAAAAGTCCGAGGGTCTTGTTTTTAGTTTCGCGAAAAACAAAATTGATGTTGGTAAATATTGAAATATTTTTTAATTCCTTTTCAGCTAAACTATATAGATGAGAAAGGTTGAATGAAACCTCAATCTGCATGGACTTTCCGGACGCTTGCAGGAAGCCGGCATGTTTAAGAAAATCATTTACGGTGAGTAAAAGAATATATTTTGGCAGAAGATATTTTTTCGCAAAGGGATACAGGAGAGTAAAAGCCTGATCCTCCGCGTTTCTTGTCTTCATATAACGATTCGGACATAGATCGATACCGGATAATTTTTTGATGATGGAATTCAACTCGGAAAACATAAGTTCACCGGCACGGAATTCAATATCACTATTTGAGTAATAATTTTTTTGAATAATTTCGGGAGAAACACCGGATACTTCCTTGATAAAATAATCCTGAAAGAGCACCCTTACCGGTGACAAATCTGATTTATAGAACTCCTTATCATCTGTGAAAAATATTTTCATTCCGATTCCCGTCCCGAAAGATTAATTAAATCCTCCACATATAAGTATTAATTTTCAAAAGCTCCCCAACTCCTTTCAACGATAACAATTTTAGTTTGCGAATATAGAACATCATCACGAACAGGAGTGGCATGAAAGAAAAACCTTTGAACAGAAGCGGTGGTAGATGAAAAAAGTAATCAGAAGCAAACAGGCCTGTCAGAAGCAAACTCACAACCAGAAAAATTACCCAGACATAGCTCAGATCAAATTTAAAATCGGAAGACCCAATCACTAGATAATAGGTGCAAAGATATAATACCAATCTGACACAAACTGCCGCTATTGCAGCGCCTAAAAGACCCAATGTGGGCAACAACATGAAATTGACTCCTACCGTGATACAACCGCCGATAAAGTTAAGCAGAGGTAATTTCTTTACCTGTTTTTTGTAGTAAAATAATGGTACTGTGTAAACAACCCATAAATATCTGAACAAATAACTTATCAGTAGCACGGGAACAAGGTAAATTGCAGTTCTGTACACCGGTTTTAGAAAATCAATTCCGATTGGCGTTGCAGCACATAAACCACCTACAATAATCATGATCACCATTCCCATAAAGCGGAAGATTTTATTAATGGATTCTTCATGTACTTTCGGATCATTTTTAAACATTTCATAGACCGAAGGATAAATTGCATTCTGAATTGCTCCGATTCCCATTTCAACAAACATGACAATCGCCATCGACAGGTTAAAGACAGCCAGTGCATTGAAATCCAGATATTTTTCGATCATAACCCGATCATAACTTGTATATATAAAACCGAAGAAAATATAGGGTATTAAATACACCGAATATCTGAATGAAGATTTCAGAAATCTGAAGTCAAAACTGATTGTTCCCATTTCACGGATTAGAGAGATCCAGCTTATAATACTAACCAATAGAATGCCTCCTACCTTCATCAGAATGATACCGGCAGCATCGAACCTGAAAACCAATATTGCGAATGATTCTGCAATAGTTGATACGATAAAGATTCCACCGGCGAGCCATAAATACGAAGTAATCCGTTGCAAATTTCTGTAGAACATTAATTGTATCCCATTGAGAGAAAAAATCATCGCCATCACGATAGCAGTGATGCCATAAGGATAATAGGTAAAGACAGGATCTTTAAACGCAACTGTATGTATTTTTTGTCCTAGAGGAATTGTAATAACTATCAGTAGAACAGAAATTACAAGTGTCATTACCATAATGGTTGAGACATAAGCATATAATATTTTCTTATTCCGCTGATAATCGAAAAAATATCGCATAAAACTATTGTTGTACCCTAAGGTGAGAAAAATGGGTAAGGCACTCGCGAGCGTTCCGTTTAATCCGATTATTCCATAATTATAGGGTGAAAGAAAAAGCAAAAACAAAGGCATAAGTAATACCCTTGAGAGAGAAGGTAACATTCCCAAAACGCTGAATACTGCAGAGGAGCGAACTAATTTCCTGAAATTAATCTCCATTATCGGGAAATAATCAATCGCTTATTAATATATCCTTCACGTGTTTTTATTCGCGCGAAATAAATACCATTTTGCAGTGAGGAAAGATCTATTTTTACTGCATCAGTAAATACATTCTCAATCGCTGATTCGTAAACTTGTTTTCCTGTTATATCAAAAATCGTAATAACTGTATTTTGTGATTCAGAAAGCATGAAATCGAAACTAAATATGCCGGTCGAGGGATTAGGATATATTTCAATTCTGTTAAATACTTCGGGTTTATCAACCGAATTATACATTCCCGTCATGAACTGAAAATAAAGTTGACGACCGAAATCTGTTGGAAATACTTTCATCACTGTTCCGGTGCCTCCATTTTTCAATCTAATATAACCAGAACCTTGTGCAG
>JAHEYM010000031.1 GCA_023251595.1 Bacteroidota bacterium | reverse complement strand
TTCCAAACCCTTCACAGGTCTTGCAGGCACCGTAGGGATTATTAAAACTGAAAAGATGTTCGGAGGGTTCTTCGAAGGTCATTCCATCCAATTCAAAGCGATTGGAAAATGTGTGGAGTGTTTCCTCCTTCGCTAAAGCTTCGGCGGGCAAGTCTTCTTTATTCTTTGTTCTCTGTTCTCTATTCACTTTGATAACCGATACCACGCAATCACCGTTTCCTTCATTGAAGCAAGTCTGTACTGAATCTCCGGTACGTGCCGCCTGATCTTCGCTTGCGGTCTCCGTAACAATCCGATCGACAACTATATATATATTGCTGTTATTTTTCCTTCGCCCGCCGAAGTGAACTTGTTCACGAAGGCGGGTCATCTGCTCATCAATCCGACAAATTTCACCATCAATCTTCACTCTTGAAAAACCTTTGAGCGCAAGAACATTTAATTCATCTTTCAGAGAACGCCCTGCAGTAGGCATAAGCGGACAAAGAAAAGTAACTGTCGTTTTCTCCGGTAATTGCTGAACAAAATTAACGACATCCGTAACAGAATGTCGTTTCACCAAATTACCTGATATAGGAGAATAAGTTTTTCCGATTCGGGCGAATAACAATTTTAAATAATCATATATTTCGGAAGAAGTGCCGACAGTAGATCTCGGATTATGTGTATTTACTTTTTGTTCGATTGCAATGGCGGGCGAGATGCCATGAATAAAATCTACATCCGGTTTCTGCATTCTGCCAAGAAATTGTCGGGCATACGCAGAGAGACTTTCCACATAACGACGTTGTCCCTCGGCAAAAAGTGTATGAAACGCGAGAGAAGATTTCCCGGAGCCCGAAAGACCCGTGATAACCGTCAACTGATTACGAGGGATTGCGACGGTAAGATTCTGCAGATTATGTACCTTTGCACCCTTGATAATAATGAATTTACGCGGATCGGCAGCAGCGACAGTTTTCTCGTATTCGGGAATGTTCATGACTGAGCAAAGATAACTATTCTGGGGCAGGTGTAGAGACGTGAACTATCTGAATCTTTCAAGCAATTCTACAAAGTTGAAAAATGGAACGCTGATGACGCAGATTGGATGGAATTCGTAATTCCTAATTGTTCCCCTGTACTTTAAATTCATCTAGGTTTGGCAAAAAAGCTTTTTTACGATTTTTTTCATACAGGTAAATTAATTGTCCGAGATTGGCGAGAAAAGGGAAACCTACTTTCTCGTTTTCATATTTGCCATCGAGAATCGGTTTGTTGTTTGTGTATATAGTTGCAGCAAGAAAGAATTCGGTTTTCGATTCGAAGTCGCAGATATATGCCACGTCTGTTAAATAACCCCAGGCTTGTCCCACAATATTGAAGATTCGCATCTTATCATTATCTATATAGTTCTTCATCGTACCGTAGAAGAGATATTTTTTCCAACTATCTATATAACCATCTTCGGGACAGTACTGCGGAAACTCGCACTCGCGTGGATAAAGCGACATATATTTGTGAATAAACTTAAAATCATCGTCGGTGAGCAGAAAACGTTTTTCTTTCGGAACGCATTGAGGAAAAATCAGGGAGACGAGTATATCGTGAATATCTTCGAGGCAAAAATAATTTCCGTACGTCCAGTCTTTTGGTTGTTTGATTATTCTTCCCCATCCATCCATATATCCTAACCCTTTTTTCACCACACCCAAAGGATTTTTGAATTGAACCGGATTATATGCCATCGGTTGCTGATACACAATCTTACCCTTTCCATCAAAAAAACGCATGGGCGGAGTATAGCGATTCGAGAGCGTATCGCAGGTAGAAAAGAATCGCGTGAGGATACGGATTGTAGGGTAACCTAATTCCCACAAACGTTTATTTAAATATTCCTGTCCGCAGAATTCATATACACGATTGTATGCATCGTTATTACTGATGAGAAGAATTTTCTTAATATAATTCGCGAGTGAAGCGTACTTGGTTTCGGAAGTGCTGTCGTATTTTACCGGAGTCTGACAATCGTATGCGCTGTCTATTTCCATCCGACTGTATTTTGTAAAGCCGGGAATTCCCATGCGATTTATTTTCTCAAGCGCCGTAGCGAGTGTGGCTAGTTTAACGGTGCTGGCAGGATAGAAATACTGTGTCGGATCGAGACGGAAAGAATATTTTGTGAGGGTTGGTTTGTTATCTTTATCACGATTAATCTGCGTATATATAATTTGAACTTCACGCTGAACAGCCATTTTCATGATATCGGCAAACATTTCAGGATGCGCGTTCATCAATGCTTTGATCAGTTTAGTATCCACACCGTTTGGACCTGGATCGGGATCGTCGGAGAGACCGTTGCCGGCGAACGCAAAGTTGAGAGAACAAAGAATAACGAATAGAGAAACAGAAACAGAGCGAAGAAAGAGGGGAAAAGTGAAAGAATGAAAGAATGAAAGAGTGAAAGAGTGAAAAAATGAAATAGATGCCGGCAAAGCTGCAAAGCCGCCTCGTTGCCCCCCTGCCCCCCAAAGGGGGGGGATTTTAAAAAAATGATTAATCATTTTAATTTCTTTTTGGCAATCAGAAGGTTTGATGTTCCCAAAAAATAATTATATCCTATACCGAAGTCGAGTGGTTTTATTGTGCGTGAATTATCTCTGTAAGCGTCGTAGATATCCTGCTGAAATCTTTCTACGAAGAGAGGAATAGGACTGTTGTATGTTCCGTAGAGATTTACATTCCATGTGAGTGTGTCGAAGTATTGAAAAGGAACACCTGAATCATCCTGAAGAATCAGCGAACTGTTTTTCAGAATTGCAGAACGGATTTGAGAGAAAACAGAGTATTGCATGAGATAGGAGGCTGACTTGATAAACGTTTTTACTTCACCCATATTATTCAGATAGGTTGTATAACCCGGATTTGAGGGTAATTGTGCGTCGGATAAGTCGACCGAATAATAATATACCGTTTGAATTTCATCCTGTGCATCGTTATAAAAATCGATCTTCACCCCATAATTCAGCATAATGTTTTCGGGAGATGCTGTGAGAGTTCCGCTCACATTTTTTCCGAGTGTATCGACATTTACCCCTTTAATATCCAGAATTTTATTTCCTGTTCTCGCCATAAAAAGCAGTATCACCGGGATAATACCATTTAAATCCTGCGATTTAAAATCGTAGCTCATAGAGATCGTCTGGAAGAAAGAGTAATTCAGGATAGAATATAGAGAAGTTCCGACAGAAGCTAAATATCGGTTAAGCGAATCGCTACCGGTTTGAGAAAGATCCTGCACTGTACCTACGTGTTCGAGACCGATCATCACATATTCTTTTGCGTAAGGAAAGAATGTGTACATGTGAATGAAATCGGGACCTGCAAACGGATAAAATAATTTCCCCCCTAATTCTTTTTGTGGTCCGAATTCGGTGCTGCTCCATGCCGACATCTTATCCATCTTCGCACCAACAGTAATTTTCCAATTTGCATCGAGGTTTGCGGCATAATTTTTCCAGATATCGGTGTTTGATTGTTCTTCATACGAAGAACCTTTTTCGGAAGACATGCCTGCGAGGAAACGTGCCAGATCATTATATTTCCGATCGACTGCCGGGATATCCTTATGTTTCTTCAGTAGTTTGGAAGAATCATTTTGGGCGTACGAGGAACTGAAAGTAAGAAAAAGGACAAAAAGAGTGAAAGAGTGAAAGAATGAAGGAATGAAAGAGTGAGAGAGTGAACGTGAAACAGAAACAGAAACAGCACGAAGAAAAAGAAAATTATTTGCCCGCGAAGCTGCAAAGCCGCAAAGAAATAAATAATTGAATATAGATCCTTTGCGCCTTTGCGCCTTTGCGGGATTAATCATTTTGTTTTCTTTTTCGCAATCAAGAGGTTGGAGGTTCCAAGTATATAGTTATAACCGATACCGAAATCGAGTGGTTTTATTTTGGAAGAATCGTTCAGATAAGCAGCACGGAGATCTTTCTGAAATCTTTCGTGGAAGAGATCGATCGGACGAACGTAAGAACCATAGAGACTCACAGTCCATTTCTCTTTATCAAAATATTGGAGTGGAACGCCTGAATCATCTTGTAATACCAAAGAACTGCTTTTCAATACTGCAGAACGAATTTGTGAGAAGGAAGGATAATGCATGAGATAAGAAGCAGATTTTACGTAGGTCTTCACTTCACCCATATTATTCAAATATGCGGTGTAGCCTTTATTAGCAGTTAATCCTTCATCACCCAAATCGATAGAATAATAATATACGGTTTGATAATCGTCTAATCCTTCATGATAGAAATCAATTTTCACCCCATAATTAATTCCTTTTTTAGGCCAGACAGCAAAAGCGCCATCCACAACTTTACCCAGCGAATCGACATATACAGGTTTAATATCAAGTATTTTATTTCCGGTTCTCGCCATAAATAAAAGCATGACAGGAATAGTTCCGTTTAAATCCTGCGATTTAAAATCGACGCTCATAGAATTGGTTCGGAAGAAACTGAAATTAAGAATTGAATTAAGTGAATTCTCAACCGCTCTGAGATAACGTGTGAGCGAGTCGTTTCTCATTTTTGAAAGTTCCTGCACGGTGCCGACATTTTCGAGTCCGATCATTGTATATTCTTTCGCGGTTGGGAAAAACGTGTACATGTGCACGAAATCGGGACCTGAGAACGGATAAAATACTTTTCCGCCAACTTCTTTTTGTGTGCCCACTTCTTTACTTCCCCATGCAGCCATTCTATCAATTTTAGAGCTGAGCAGGGTAGTCCAACTCGTATCAAAACTTACTGCATATTTTTTCCACACCTCAGTGTTTGACTGATCTTCGTAAGCCGATCCTTTTTCGGGCGACATACCCGCGATGAAACGAGCGAGATCGTTAAATTTTCTTTCGCCTTTTGGAATATCTTTATGTTTCTTCGAAGATTTGGAAGAATCATTTAATGTATCTTTTCCTGTTTTGTTTTTGTCTGTGCCGCCGTTGTTGCAGCTAAAGGTGAGCGCGAGAATCACGACAATTAAAAGGATTGCCTGAATAACTTTCCCAACTTTTTTTGTTTTTTTCACGGTTCTCACTTTGTTCTGAACTATTATATTCTGTATTACCATTTTGTGATGAATTAATTAGTTGTTAGTTAATATTAGAGTTGTTATTTGGAACGCTGATGACGCGGATTTGACAGATTAAATATGATTTTTTTGTTTAGAGAAATAATTCCCGATGAAATAGGCTACTAATCCTGCAGCAATTGTAAGTAATCCATATAATGATTCTGTTGGTTTCCACTCCATAACTTTATACAATGTAAAGAGGCTGAGTGCGAGAAAAATGAAAGGCGTAATTGGATAACCCTTTGTTCTAAATGGTCTTTCAAGTTTTGGCTGTGTATATCTGAGAACATATAATCCGATTACGGTGAGAGATGTAAAACAGGTTAGGGTGAAGCCGAGATAGGTGAGTACCGATTGAAATGAAGCGGTGAAAATTAAAATGAGCGCAATTGCAGATTGGAGTGTAATCGCGATGGCAGGTGCACCACCAGATGATTTTTTCGAGAGGAATCCAAGAATTGGCATATCTTCACCAATAACTTGTGTAACTCGTGGACCCGCAATTACCATTGCAGAAATTGTGCTGATCAGTAAGATTGAAATAACGATAGACATAATATTTCCGCCAGTAAGTCCGAATATATGATTTGCGGAAACTGCACCAATTTCTATGATTGGATTTCCTTTCGCATCTGCCATTTCTGAGAAAGGAACTGTATAGATAAAAACGATATTTAATAAAACATAAAGTCCCGTAACGAGTAAGGTACCCGTAAGTAAAGATTTCGGAAGTATTTTGGCAGGTTGATCCATTTCACCGGCAACATACGCGGCTGCATTCCAGCCGGAATATGCGTAATTAACAAAGATCAACGAGGTGAAAAATGAAATCCCTGTCATATCTTTCCAGGCTGCAGTATCGATATAGACACCACCATTTGCGGATGTGAATTGTGTAAATCCCGCAACAATAAATACGAGAATTAATATTACTTTCACCGTCGAGAAAACCGCCTGAAACTGTGCCCCTTTCTGTACATTCCACGCCTGAATAACGGTAATTAGAACAACGACAGTCGCGGCAACATAAGTAGGATTTAATGACGGAAAAACGGCGCATGTATAACTGCCGAGTGCCATTGCGGCGAGAGCGATAGGTGCAGCGAAACCGACGAGAACTGAGATCCAACCGGAGAGAAATCCGACAGAGGGGTGGAATATTTTGGATAAATAATGATATTCGCCACCGGAACGCGGCATCGCTGCGCCAAGTTCAGCGTAGCAAAGGGCACCGCAAAGGGCAATGACTCCGCCCACTACCCAAAGCATAATCAGTGCAAAAACCGAGTGAATGCCCATTACCTGAAAACCGAGACTGGTAAAGACTCCGGTGCCGATCATATTGGCAACTACAATGGCTGTGGCGGTATAGAAACCAATGGGTTTTTTAGCGGTATCTGTCATGCTATATTAAGACGAACTGAATCTGTTGGTACGTAAGCAGAACACGCTCGTCTGTTACGCAAAGAAACTAGAATCTCCAACTCGGCAAGAAGCATCGGCATAAAAGTTTTCAGATTGTTTTCAACTGATTTAATGGTCATAACGAATAATGATAATTATCATTATTAATTAGTTAAATCGGGCATATTTTTGCGGAATGAATATAAATTTTCTCCTCCGATAATAAATTATGGATGAATAGTAAATAAGGTTGAGATTATGTTTCCTGCTTTGAAGAGTATTACAGATGTTCATTTAGAGCGGAATTTCAGACGGATTTCTTTAGTTTTGGGTACGACCGTCACTTTTGTTGGATTTACGGTATTGATGGGCTGGCTTTTTCATATTCCTGCTTTCAAGAGTATATATCCGGATTGGGTGAGTATGAAAGCGAATACAGCAATTTGTCTTATTCTAATGGGCTGCGCACTGATTTTATTGAATAACTTCAGGGATGGCGTCATTCCGTCAAAAAGTAAAATTACGATCCATCTCTTTCTCATATTTACAATTATAGTCGGTGCAGTTTCACTTCTTCAATATATATTTAATTTCAATGCAGGAATAGATGAGTTCCTTTTTCGGGAGCCGATATTATCTGTTGACACCTCAAACGCAGGGAGGATGGCTCCCTCAACGGCAATGTGTTTCATTCTGATGGGTTTTTCTTTGTTGTTCATTGATCAGAAGAAAGTTTTGTTCTTTATATCTCAATTCTTTTGTCTATTATCCGGCACCATTGCTTTTATTCCAATGATGGGTTATTTGTTTAAAGCGGGATCGACGAATTTTATTATGAATTTGACAACCATGGCTTTTCATACTGCCACCGCCTTTTTCCTTTTGTCGTTCGCTACGCTTGCCTCAAGACCGGGGAGAGGAATCATGAAACCAATTTCAGGAAACACATTGGGAGGAAGATTATTCAGGATGCTGGTTCCTTTATTTTTTATTTTTCTCATTGGGATTACCTGGTTCGAATTTTCACAGGATGGAATAACGCACCCGGAAAATAATTTTTTACACGTTTTTTACCTGCTCATTCTTATTTATGGATGCAACACAATTCTTTGGATTGTTGCAACATACTTTGTAAAATCAGAAAGGAAAGCGCGTCATTCTGAAATGAATCTTCAGGCACTTTTCGACAATACACTCACGGGCTTCATTTTGCTTGATAAGGAGTTCAATATACTTTCATTCAACGAGCAGGGAAATAAACTCAGTCTGCTACCGAAAGGAAAATCCATGGAAAAGGGTGAAAACATTCTCAATATAATTCCACAGGAAAGAAGAGCCAACTTTAAAGACAGGTGTTCTAAAGTTCTTCATGGAGAGAAAGTGCACTATGAAGTGTCTCAAATAACTGAAAATGGGATGTTAAATTGTTTGGATATTAATGCAATTCCGGTTTTGGATTCAAATGGAGAAGTCAAGGCAATCTCCCTCGCCTTATTAAATATTTCCGAGAGAAAAATTGTTGAAACCGAATTATTGAAACTTCATAAAGCAATAGACACTTCGGGCGAAGTGATTTTTGTAACTGACAGGGAAGGTATTTTCACATTTATTAACCCCGCATTCACAAAACTATATGGTTATTCAGAAGAAGAAATCATACGAAAAGTTACACCGAGAATTTTAAAAAGTGGATTATGGGGAAATGAAATATATGAAAATTTCTGGAATGCAATTTTAGATGGCAAGGAAGTACGCGGAGAATTAAAAAATAAAAATAAAGCCGGAAGATTAATCGATATCGAAAGCACGACAAATGCGATATATGATGACAAAAATAATATTATAGGATTTCTCGGAATTCAGTGCGATATTACAGAGAGAAAAAAAGCGGAAGAGGAAATTGAGAAATCGCATATAAAAAATAAATTAATTCTTGATGTTGCCGGCGAAGGTATTTTCGGTATAGATATGGCGGGAAAGCATACTTTGGTAAATCAAATGGCAGCCAATGTTTTGGGATACAAGCCGGAGGAAATGATACAGGTGCATAGTCACACACTTTTTCATCATCACCGTAAAGATGGCGCTGTGTATCCGCCACATGAATGTCCGATCTATGCAACACTTCATGATGGTATTGGACATCATGGTGAAGAATATTTCTGGAAAAAAGACGGTTCTTGTTTCCCTGTCGAATTCAGCAGTCTGCCCGTGATTGAGAACGGCAAAGTAACAGGAGCTGTCGTCACATTTAAGGATATAACGGAGCGAAAAAAAGCAGAAGAGGAAATTAAAGCAAGCGAAGAGAGATACCGTGCGGTTTCTCAATCAGCAAATGAAGCCATCATTTCAAGCGATAGCAAAGGGATCATTGTTGGTTGGAATAACGGAGCATATAATATATTCGGTTATTCGGAGTCTGAAATTTTGGGAAAAGAATTGAAATTATTAATTCCGGAAATGCATCATCAATCGCATCATTTAGGAATGCGAAAAATTGATGAAAACATTAATACTTTCATTAACAAGACCCTGGAAGTTAACGGTGTAAACAAAAATGGACATAAATTTCCTATTGAATTATCTATCTCACATTGGACCACACATGAAGGTGTATTCTTCACCGGAATTATCCGCGATATTACGGAAAGAAAAAAGGCGGAAGAAAAGCTACAAAATCAAAACAAAAAACTTTTGGAAATTGCATCCATGCAATCACATCAGGTGAGAGCACCGATAGCAAGTATTTTGGGTTTGATAAGTCTGTTGAATTTTGATGAACCTCAAGATCCAGTGAATGCGGAGGTGCTGAATAAACTTCACTCGACCACATTAAATTTTGATGCTGTAATAAGCAAGATTGTTACAATGACGGGCGAAATAAAGGAGGAAGTATAGTTATGAGTTATGAGTGATGAGTGATGAGGTTTTAGGGAAACGAAAATAATTCTTTTTGTTCTATAATATTAATAAACTTATCAACTCATAAACTCTTCAACTTATAAACTGACTAGTCAAACGCCTGATTCTGCTGAGCAGAAATCTGACGCATCTTTTCGTAATCTGCAGGCGTGAGGTCGCTAAAGAAAAAGTTAATCGGATTGATCTTAACGCCGTTTTTGATAATTTCATAATGGCAATGAGGACCAGTTGACTTGCCCGTACTCCCAACAAAACCAATCACTTCACCACGTTTCACTTTCTGACCCGCAACAGCCTTCATTTCGCTCATGTGACCATACAACGTGACGTACCCATAGCCATGATCAATTTTTACACAATAACCGTAACCTCCGTTGTCAAATTCGGCAGAAGCAACAGTTCCGTTTCCGGTAGCATAGATTGGAGTACCCGGTTGTGCGGTGAAGTCAATACCGGTGTGCATTGACTGGGTTTTGTAAATCGGATCGATACGCCAACCGAAACCGGAGCCCAACATATTGAGATATTTGTTTGAAATGGGCTGAATAGCAGGGATTGACGCGAGCATCTGCGCTTTGTTTTTTGCCATTGCGAAAACCTCGTCAAAGGATTTGGACTGTACGTACATCTGTTTCGATAACTTGTCGAATTTCTTCGTGGTCTCGATCAGTAATTCCGAATTGTCATATCCTTCGAGCTCCCTGTATTTGTTCACACCTCCGTATCCGGCGTTTCTGACTTCATCAGACAGCGGTTCTGCCTCCATGATAACACGATAAATGTCGTCATCGCGTTCACGCAGATTTCTTATGACACCATCCATCTGATTCGCACGGGTATTGAGTCGGGTGATCTGAAGTTTGTACTCATCGATCTCCCGTTTCAGACGCTTTTCTTTCGGAGAATCAAACACCTGATACGCGATCAGCATGATGGCTGTAGCAAAAACGGATGCAGTAAAAAAGAATACGAGTCCGCGTGTCAGCTTCTTTTTGAGGCTGATAACGACTTTCTCATACTTGAGAGAATGGGTGTTAAAGTAGTACTTTACCTTTGGCAATGGAGTGATGTTTTATGGTCCCTGAGCCTGTCGAAGGGCGAGGGGCAAAAGTAGCAAAAAACTTCGATAATACAAAAGCAGGTTAGAGTGAATTTTTGGGTGAAAAAAATGGAACGCAGGTGACACGTATTAAGCTGATAAAAAATGATTTAATTGGAGGATTTATTTTGCCGCTTTGGAATATTAAGTTGATCACTTTTTGCAGGAATTTTTGTAATTGAATAGTGTTCTTTATATCTTTGTCTCAAAGAAAACTCCAATGAAATCTGTAGTGATAACTCCAAAGAACGCATCAGAATTAAAGTTTTTGACGGATTTTTTAAGTTGGATAGGTATGAATTCTCACACCCTCTCGGCAGAGGAAATGGAAGATATTGGAATGTCCAATTTGATGAAGCAAGTTGATCGTTCGAAGAAAGTTTCACGTGAGGCAATAATGAATCGTTTTCGAAAATAGAACACTGATAACGCAGATTGAGCGGATAAAAGCTGATTTAATTTTCCGGTACAATAATATTTGTATTAGTATTTATCAATTCTTTTAAATTCTTTGCATTCATATTTATATTTATGATTAATAATTGAAAAGCTTTCCAAAAAAGTAAAGTGAAGTATTTTCGGGTGAAGTTGATTAAAAAAACTAACCGCAGAGTTCGTGGAGAAGACGTAGAGTACCGCTGAGGAAAAAATTGGAAGTTAGTGATTTGCGTTCTTTGGGTTGAGAAAAGTTGACCACAAATCTCAAAAAATGAAGGTTGGCTTGCAGATCGCACAGATAAGCACAGATCCTTTCTACGTATGATCTGTGTTGATCTGAGATATCTGTGAGCAAACTTTTTGTGTCGGTCTGATTCGAAAATTCATCGATTTTGCCGAACTTCGCACTTCTGCCCCCTAAATCCCCCAAAGGGGGGACTTTAATCATTAGTTACCTGAAGTAAAAATGACATCACACGAAATACGTAAAGCTTTCCTCGATTTCTTTGCCTCTAAAGGACATCAGATCGTGCCATCCGCGCCGCTCATCGTTAAGAACGATCCAACGCTGATGTTCACCAATGCCGGTATGAACCAGTTTAAAGATTATTTTCTTGGAAATTCTTCACCCAAATACAAACGGGTTGCCGATACCCAAAAATGTTTGAGAGTATCGGGTAAACACAACGACCTCGAAGAAGTTGGCGTCGATACCTATCATCATACGATGTTCGAAATGCTTGGGAACTGGTCGTTTGGCGATTATTTCAAAGAAGCTGCAATTGCCTGGGCTTGGGAATTATTGACAGGAGTTTATAAATTGTCCGCAGATCGATTATATGTTACGGTATTTGAAGGCGATGATTCCGAAAAATTGGATTTCGATACCGAAGCACAGAATTGTTGGGAGAAATGGATTGATAAAAACAGAATTATTAATGGTAATAAAAAAGATAATTTTTGGGAAATGGGAGAAACCGGTCCATGCGGTCCTTGTTCCGAAATACATATAGATTTACGTTCGGATGAAGAACGGGCAAAAATTGACGGTAAATCATTGGTCAATACCGGACATTCTCTCGTGGTCGAAATCTGGAATCTGGTATTTATGCAATATAACCGGATGTCGGACGGCAAACTCGTTCCGTTGCCCGATAAACATGTCGATACCGGAATGGGTTTCGAGCGTCTCTGCATGGCGATTCAGCAAAAGAAATCGAATTATGATACCGATGTTTTCACCCCATTAATTAATTATATATCGACTAATAGTGGAATAGTTTATGGCTCTAACGAAAAAACGGATATCGCGATGCGGGTTATTTCCGATCATATTCGCGCTATATCTTTTGCTATCGCCGACGGACAACTTCCATCGAATAATAAATCGGGTTATGTAATTCGCAGAATTCTGAGAAGAGCAGTTCGTTATTCATTTGCATTTCTGAATATGTCTTCTCCATTTATATATAAATTAGTCCCGGTTCTCGCGAATCAATTAAAAGATGTTTTCCCCGAATTAAAATCGCAGGAAGAATTTGTTGCCAGAGTAATTCGTGAAGAAGAAACTTCTTTCCTGCGAACCCTCGAAGCGGGGTTGAAAAAGCTGGATGAACTAGCTCCCTTCTCCCTTGGGAGAAGGGTCGGGGATGAGGGCGGAGAGAAGGGAGTCCTGAACGGTGAGTTTGCTTTCGAATTATATGATACTTTCGGCTTTCCAATCGATCTAACACAATTAATTGCGCGTGAGAAAAATCTTTCGGTCGACATGGAAGCCTTTAATGCGGCATTAATTCAACAAAAAGAAAGATCACGAAATGCAAATGTTGTTGAGTCGGGCGATTGGACCATTGTTCGCGAAGGAGAAGAGACCAAATTCGTGGGTTATGAATTACTCGAGTCGGAAGCCGAAATATTAAGATTCCGGAAAACTTCAACCAAAGGAAAAAATCAATTTCAATTGGTATTAAATGTCACGCCATTTTATGCTGAAAGTGGTGGACAAATAGGAGATACAGGTTTTCTTGAATCGGCAAACGAACGAATTGAAATTATCGATACACAAAAAGAAAATAATCTTATATTACATATTTGTGAACGTTTACCGGAAAATCTTTCTGCTAAATTTCATGCGAGTGTAAATGAAACCAAAAGAAGATTAACCGAAAATAATCATTCTGCCACACATCTTATGCATGCTGCGCTGAGAGCAGTTCTCGGCAAACATGTAGCGCAAAAAGGATCGCTGGTGAATGAAGAATTGACGCGTTTCGATTTCTCTCATTTCACAAAAGTGAGTGATGAAGAAATGGAGAAGATCGAGAAGTTGGTAAACGAAAAGATTCGCGAAGATATCGTATTGAATGAAAAAAGAAATGTGCCTCTGGAAGAAGCGCGAAATCAAGGTGCGATGGCTCTTTTTGGTGAAAAATATGGTGAATTTGTTCGGATGATAACCTTCGATAAAAATTATTCGGTCGAGCTTTGTGGCGGAACGCATGTTTCTTCAACGGGTAAAATCGGTCTATTTAAAATTATTTCTGAAGGTGCTGTGGCAGCCGGTGTTCGAAGAATTGAAGCAATTACTGCAAAGGGTACTGAACAGTATGTAAAAGATCTTGAAATTAAATTACAGAATATTAATGAAATATTAAAGAATCCGGCGGATACAATTAAAGCTATCAATTCCATTATTGCAGAACGGGACTTGTTGAAGGAACAGTTCGACTCATTCATGCGGGAAAAAGCCAACATTATTAAATCCGAACTTTTGAAAAAAATGATTCAAATCAAAGGAATCAATTTTATTGGTGAAATAATTGAAATTCCATCAGCCGAATTAATAAAAGATATTTCATTTGAACTGAAGAGGGAAGTGGGAAACTTATATCTTGTTTTGGGTGCAAAAATTGAGGGCAAAGCGCATTTGTCGGTTATGTTATCAGATGAATTGGTCAATTTGAATAGTATGAACGCAACTAAGATCATCAAAGAATTATCGAAAGATATTCAGGGTGGAGGAGGAGGGCAACCCTTTTACGCCACTGCAGGTGGAAAAAACCCTGATGGATTAATATCCAATATAATGAACAAAGCGAAATCCTTTGTCATTAACATCGACGAAAAATAATCTCAAAAATATTACTAATAATGCAACGTCTAAAATTCTTAGCGCCTTCGCGCCTTTGCAGCACATTTATTTTTCTGCTTGTTATCATTTTGGCATCATGTAAGAACAAGAATGAGGCGGTTTCCGTTCTCGATGAAAATGCAATTGTTTTCAAAAATAGTTTTGAAGAATTGGCGGGGTGGACAGAAAATATATCGCTCGACACCGGAGATGCACATTCCGGACATTATTTTGTCAAGGCAGATACCACGAATGAGTTTAGTGCCGGATACAAGTATCAATTAAGCAAGATTACAAAGAGAAAAATAAAATTTATAGAATATTCTGCTTTCGTTTGTGTCGCTGATCTGTCTCAAAAGGGCGCACTTGTCCTCTCAATCGATGATGGACCTACAAACCTTTTGTGGACGAGCGTTCCGATCGATCAGACAAGTGTAAAAATTGCAGGAAAATGGACAAATGTACATGAAAAAATAAAACTGCCCCCAAATGTAAATATTAACAGTACTGTGAAAGTTTACTTATGGAATAACAAACATTTGGGTACGATCAGAGGCGATGATTTTGAAGTCAGGTTTATTCTATAGACTTTTTATTACGAATATTGTTCTCCTAGCCAATGTCGGAATTGCTGTAATTTGTCCTTGGAATCGGATTTTGACCTTATTACCTTTGTCGCCCTGTTTTGCTTAATGCTTTTTGAATAGATCATTTTGTTCAACCAATAAGAGCATTTGTCTCTTTTTAACGTTTTTGTCCTTGACTTACTTTTGAAAGAACTTTTACTTTGACGTCAGATTAAATAAAAGTATCGGCCGATTTATAAAGCACTTAAATTTATCTATACAAATATCTCATTCTCAAACCCTTAAATAACCCATACTATGAAAAATTGTAGTAGAACCTCTTTTGGATTGTCATTGATTCTTTGCATGATTGTTGGTTCTGTCATGTTTACCTCTTGTTCAAAAAAGGAGCAACCAACTATCGATCCCACAGATTTAAGCCTTGTTTCGCCAACTTTTATTGATTATTTTGATTTTATGTCAGGTTCAGAGTGGGTGTATGTAAATTCAATTTCAGGGCAGCGGGATACGGTTGTTGTTGTCGGAAGGTCCACACAGATTACTAAAAAGGACTGGCAATCGGCATATTATACTTCCATTTATCCGGATTATTTGCAAGATATTGAAATTAATACATATTCTTATAGAACCGGTGTATTTAAGATTTATAGTTTAAATACGGATAATGTCTTTATAACGAATTTTAACTGTGTTCTCACAAAAACTTCCCTCGGGAGTGTGCAAAGTATGGAAGATCCGATTAATTTTGGCGTTGCTCGTATTTCTCATGATACTTCGGGACAATTAACGGACACGGTTATTGCATTGCAAAAGTTCGATTACATGCAAATAGGAAATAATACATTTTATGAGGTAATCAAGATCTATCATTCCAGTGACTTCACAGGTTCAAATAGTCCGGAAAATTATTATTATGCAAAAAATGTCGGGCTAATAAAGATCGAATCTGCGATTGGTGCTAATAGATGGGATCTGGAAAATTATTATATTAGACCTCGCCATAAATAAATTGTGATAATGCAAAACCGGTCGGTCTAAAAATGGAACGCAGATAACGCAGATGATTATG
>JAHEYM010000359.1 GCA_023251595.1 Bacteroidota bacterium | reverse complement strand
TAAGCATGTCCAAAGTTGCAGAGTTTTAATCTAAAAATGCAAAAAACTTGCAACTTATTATCAACTCTTTTTGTTGAAAACCCTCTGAAATCAAGCAATTATCAGATTATGAGGGGCGACTGAATAGTAAGTCAAAAACAAAGCAGAGCTGTTTGGATATCGAAGTTGTTAGGTTTGCAAATGATAGCTGTTGAAGTCCACAAACGAGCTGGGTCAGTCTGAGATCGATGATTTCATTGTAAATCACTGCTTTTTGGGAATTTCCTTACATCAGATTCAACCATTTTCTACTCATCGAAAAGAATTCGGTTAGAGCTAATTCCTTTGTTTCAACTACGTTACAGGCGATTTTATTGAGTTTTCGATATTGATGTAATGACTGAAAACTGCTCGTAAAGCAATATATTTCTTACAAATGAGGATTCTCTCTTGCTTTTCGAAAATCTATGTCATAACTTGGGGATAAGTTTGCTTCGTCGAAGGGAGTATGGTTCATAACTCACAAGGTTCCAGAAAATTAGAGACAGAAAAGTCCGGCATGACCCGGGCTTTATTAAGAGGAAAAACGAAACTTAAACTTCACTAACAAAAAAAGAGAGACATGACAAAAGCGGATGTAGTGACATCAATTTCAACCAAAACAGGCATCGACAAAGTTGTCGTTGAAGACATTATCGAATCATTTATGAGAACCGTAAGAAACTCGCTCACGGAGGGTAAAAACATCTATCTGAGAGGGTTTGGAAGTTTTATTGTAAAACGAAGAGCAAGTACAGTTGCCCGCGACATCAAGAAAAACAAAACGATTATTGTACCCGAACGACATGTCCCGGCATTCAAACCGGCGAAGTCTTTTGTCGGACGGGTTAAAAAATCGAAAGTAGAGAACGGAAAGACTGTATAGATACACCAACCGAAACTTAGGTTTCGAGAACCACCCTGTCTCGCCTTAGGCGAGATGGGGTTTGTTTTTACTCTTACTCTTGCTTCCGAAAAATAGAACGCTGATGACACTGATTGAGCGGATTCTCGCTGATAAAATATTGTAATATTTTATTGATTCGAAATCATAGTTGATCTGCCAAATCAGCGTTATCTGAGTTCCATTTTCGAATACTGTAAGACCAAAAAAGCAGTCAAAATCATCAGTCTTCTTACAGATGTCATATCATTAATCCAGAAGCGGATATTAAGAACCACTTTGGAATATTTTTGTTGAACAACGATCAAATTTATTCGGATGAAAAAAAGACTACTCTCTCTAAAGCGGAATCTGTTTTCCTTACATACCCCTGACCCCTCTCGAGAGGGGAATTCGATCCCTGTCTGGCTTTCCGGTTTTCTTCACCGGAGTAGCGGGATTGCGGTGATGTTGTTATTCTTCACACACATTGCTTCCGCAACGACTTATACTTCTACAGCAACAGGAAACTGGAATGATAATACCAAGTGGTCACCGAGCGGCGTACCTGGATCGGGTGATGCAGTTGTCATTACAGGATTTACTATCACGGTAAATGTGACCTCATCATGCGCCACTCTGACGATTGGTGGTGCCAGTGGAGACGCAACATTGACAATTTCAGGAACAAACACGCTTAATATAACCGGAAATCTTACATTCAATCCGTCCAATACCGGGAACCATTTCAATCTGAATGTGAACGCCGGCACTTTGAATCTTGGTGGTACAGCGTTGAGCGCGGGAACAGGAGGTACAAAGCAAATTAACATAACCACAGGAACGGCAAATCTGACGAGAGCTACAAGCTGGACTTGGTCGACCGACGTGGATGTCTTTATTTCATCTACCGGGAGTTTTAATATCACCGCTTCACTCTCAAACTCTGACGGGATATTCCATTTGGATGGAGCGGGCAGTATAACTATGAGTGGAAGCTACACTCAAACGAGTACAAATGCGAAAATACAAGCTACTGCTGCCGGGACGGTAACCATTGCGGGATTATTTACGCTGACGAATGGCACTTTATCGAACACTACATCAGGTGCAACATTTAATTTTACCGGTGGTTGGACTTACACTACCGGAACCTTTACACCCATGACAGGTGAGATTTTTAATATTGGAGGAAACTTTTCGAACTCAGGAAGTCTGACGTTCGGAACCGGCGCTACTGTAAATTTCAGCGGAAATTCGACAGTTACACCTACCGCTACTCTCACATTCGGAAATGTGACCATCAATAGCGGTGTTACTGTAACGTTGGCAGGAGATATATTGGTGGATGGAAACTGGACTAATAACGGCGGGACACTCGTTGGTGGAGCGCATTCAGTTACGATGACAGGAAGTTCCAAAACGATTGGAGGAACTTCACTAACTGCGTTTCCAACACTAATAATTGATGATAGTTCTATTTATACCATGAATAACAGTAACTCTGCAACGGGTCTGACTTTTACCGCTTCCGCTGCGGCGAGTTCACTCACCTTGGGCGTTTCCAATCCGACGATGACAGTAAATGGTAATCTCACGATAAATCAACCAACTGGAGCTGTTTCAACTTCCCTGAATGTAAATGGGGGAACACTTTCAATTACCGGAACATTGACATTTGTGGGCACAAATACCGGAGCAAACAAGGTCAGTCAGATCATCGTAACTTCAGGAACCATGACAGTAACCGGTACGGTTACATTTGCAAACAATGCAACAGCAGCAAATCAGAAAATTACTGTCGGAACAGGCATATTGGATTTTGATGGTCTTGTGACACTTGCTTCCGGGACACTAACAGTGACCGGTGCCGGAACAATAAACTTCGATGGAAGTCCCACAGCTTTTGTTTTTGGGGGAACAAATAATCCTGTCTTCACAAATGCTACCGGTTCGACCATAACATTTGGTGGAAGTTTGACTGCGAATGATGTTTTGACCTTCACTTCCACCTCAACTCAAACCTTCACCGGAAACGGAACCATTACTCCAACTTCTGCGATTACATTCAGCACTTTGACGCTGGCGGGCGGAACTGCTACACTCGCCGGAAATATCTCTGTTACAAACAACATCGTGAACTCCGGTGGAACGCTCTCACAAGGTGTACATTCGATTGACCTAACCAAGACGTTTACGACTTTAACAGTCCCGAATGGAACCTCGATGACTATCAGCGGCAATGTGGTAGCAACCACATTGACTATGGGCGGAACATCGACTGCTACAACATTGACAGTCAGTGGCACAGGTACACTTGTTTTAAATGGAAACTTCACCCTACCAAACCCGACAAGTGCGGTAACACAATTGGTCAGTATCACCGGCGGAAGTATGACTGTGAACGGGAACCTGACAATTGGAGATGCATCGACTTCGACTACCACAAATGTTGCACGCGTAACCCTGGGTACGGCAACACTCACCGTGACTGGGAATCTTCTCTTAAACAGCTCTACAAACGGGAATGCGAATGCTAGGTTATCCTTAAGTGGTGGTTCAGGAATTATGCATGTTCATGGTAACTGGACGAGTACGAAAGGAACTTTCAATCAGGGAGCTACGAGTACAGTTACGTTCGATGGCTCAGGTGCTCAATCCATTAACAATACGGCCTCGACCATCACTTTTGCAAATCTTACAATCAATAACGGTTCAGCTGCGACAGTAACACAGGTTGCGAGTACAGTTGCGGTTACGGGGACATTTAATATGTCGACCACTTCAGGTATCTACGATTCAGGAACGAAAACCCTGAACGGTGCGGGAAATGTTACAATGACAGGGGGCGAACTGAAACTTGGGAAATTAGTAACCACTTCACCCGGATTGCCACAATTGACAGGAACCTACACACTGACAGGAGGAAAAGTTTCGCTGACCGGCGCCGGAAACCAGGCGGTTAAAGCAGGTACTTATTATCAATTGAATCTGAATTCTTCTGCATCTTCAACCATTACATTGATAGGTGCGATTACGGTTAATAACACACTGACTATAGGTGGAATATCATCACTTGATGTAACTGCAAGTAACTTCCAGATTACTGCGAACGGAGACTGGACAAACAGCACCTCACACGGAACGCCACTTAATGCCAGAGCCGGTACCGTTCTGTTAAGCGGAACTGCCAATCAGACCATTGGTGGAACGAATTCCACCACGTTCTGCTGTCTCTCAATTGCAAACACTTATGCTACGATGCCACAGATCACACTATCGCAAAATACAAATGTAACCGGAACTCTGACTCTCACATCTGGCATCATTGATCTTAATGCCAAGATCCTGACGTTAGGAACTTCAGCAGCAGCAGCCGGAACACTCGCGCAGACATCGGGCTGGATGTATAATGGAAGTCTGAAAAGATGGCTCGCGGCATCGACCATTGCGGATGGAGGGCTCGGTGGTATGTTTCCGATGGGTGGAATGGGATTTTACCGATTCCTTTATGTTTCAGCACCGACTACAGCT
>JAHEYM010000358.1 GCA_023251595.1 Bacteroidota bacterium | reverse complement strand
CTCGACATGTGGGGTGACGTATATAAAGGAGGTATTGCCATCGTACCGATTCTGATTGGTTGCTTTCTGTTGGTTCTCACTTTCACCTTTGAACGTTTTTTCACTATCATGAAAGCGAAAGGGAAAGGTTCTGTGGAAGGATTTATCAGGAAAACCAGAATGCTTCTTGCTGAAGGAAAAGTTCAGGAAGCGGTATCAGAGTGTGATAAACAACGCGGTTCAATCGCGAACGTGGTTCGTTCAGGACTCACAAAATATACTCAGATGCAGGCTGAGGTGGGTCTTGATAAAGAACAAAAAATCATTGCAATTCAAAAAGATATTGAAGAAGCGACACAGTTGGAGTTACCAATGCTTCAGAAAAATCTGGTGGTGATCTCGACTATTGCCTCTATCGCGACACTCCTCGGACTACTCGGAACTGTAATCGGTATGATCAAGGCTTTCCGTGCTATGGCACAGTCAGGTGCGCCCGATGCAGTAGGTCTTTCTTCCGGTATCTCTGAGGCGCTTATCAACACGGCGCTCGGAATCGGAACTTCTGCACTTGCTATTATCTTCTACAACTTCTTCACCAATAAAATTGACGAGTTGACCTACGGTATTGATGAAGCCGGATTCAGCATCGTAAATACATTCGCGGCAAAAACTAAGAGTCACGTTTAATTCGTTTTGACACTAACTGACTTTTAATAAGAGAATATGCCAAAAGTAATTCCCAAACGGGCCAGCCCGTCGCTCGATATGACTCCTATGGTGGATCTCGGGTTCTTGCTGGTTACGTTCTTTATGCTCACGACGAAATTCGCACCCGAGGAACCGGTTGTGGTTGATACTCCAAAATCGACCGCCGATTTCAGATTACCTGATGACTCGGTGATGATGATAACTATTTCGAAGGATAACAAAGTGTTTTTCGGTTGTTCCGGAAAACAAGACAAAGCGGATTTACTGAAACAAATGGGTGTTGTTTACGGGTTGAAATTTACGGAAGATCAGGTTCACCTTTTCTCGATCCTCCCGAGTTTTGGTATGCCGATCGAGAAACTCTCATCATTCCTCGACATGAATTCGGATGCCAGAAAGGATGTGATTCAGGAAGGTATTCCAACCGATTCGGTTAAAAACCAATTGAAAGATTGGATCTTATATACGATGATGGTTCATCCGAGAAAATATAAGATTGCAATTAAAGGTGATGGAGATGCCAATTTTCCCGCTGTAAATAAAGTTATTGAGACATTGAAAGAGTTAGATCAGAATCGTTTTAGTTTAGTCACAAATCTTGAGCAGAAAGAGATAAAATAACAGAGAGAAATGGGAGAAGTAGCGCAAGGTGGTGGTGGTGGCGGTGGTCACAAGAAGGGTAAGGTAAGAGGTAAAAAACTCTCCACCCGCATCGACATGACACCCATGGTCGATCTGGCATTCCTTCTATTGACTTTCTTCATGCTCACAACAACATTCGCTAAACCAAAGACAATGGTTATCGCGGTTCCGGAACGTCCGAAACCTGATGATCCACCACCTCCTGAGGTGGATGAAAAGAGGGTATTGAATATTATTTTGGGTGAAAAAGATCGCGTATTTTGGTGGATGGGCATTGAGGAACCAAAAGTTGAGGAATCAGATTTTTCAAAAACAGGTATCAGACAGGTAGTTTTTGATAAAGCAAAAGAAGTTACTGCTTATGAAGTTGGTCGTGGAAAAGATCCAACAAAATTCCCAATAGTTGTTTTGATTAAGCCTGTGGAAAAATCACGATATAAGAATCTTGTGGATATTCTTGATGAAATGAAAATCACCCAAACGCAGATTTACGCACTGGTTCCACCGACGGATGATGACCTCAAACTTATCAAGGAGAAATAACTAAAAGACAAGAAAATGGCAGGAGGCAATTCAGTATTTGTTGATTGGGGAAATGTTCTATCAGCCGGACGGAATGATATCGTTTTCGAAGGACGGAACATTTCGTATGGTGCTTATTTAATACGCCAGACATATACCAGGCGGGTTCTGATCTCTTTATTGACCACTTTGGTTTTAGTCAGCGCGATCATCGCGATTCCTTACATCATGAATATGTTATCGAAGGATGAGACAAAAAGTGGTAGTAAACATGTCGACACAGTGACAAGTCTTGAAGCCGCTCCGACATTTGAGAAACCACCCCCACCCCCGAAATTAAGTATTCCAAAACAAGTAGAGCAGGTAAAATTTGTACCTCCGAAGGTTGTTAAAAAACCTGATGCTGAACCGGAACTTCCCAAAAACAATACTCCTCCGAAACCTCCTGTGCCAAAAGCACCTCCGGGTAAAGACAGTACGGTTTATGTTCCACCTCAACCTAAATTTGTTCCACCTCCCGCGCCTGAACAACCTTATAAGTTTGTTGAGCAGATGCCTACATTTCCAGGCGGTGAAGATAAGTTGATGGAATTTTTGGCTAACAACGTAAAATATCCTGCTGCTGCAAGGGAGAACTCAATTCAGGGAACTGTATATGTATCTTTTGTTGTCAGCTCTACCGGCGAGATTTCGGATGCCAAGATTGTTCGTGGTGTCGGTGGTGGTTTGGATCAGGAAGCAATTCGTGTCGTAAAACTTATGCCAACCTGGAAACCCGGCAAACAAAATGGTCGTCAGGTGCCCGTTGAATTTAATTTGCCGATTAAATTCAGGTTGAACTAAGCGCAGGTTCGTAACAGCTTGCGCACACACCCCTAACCCCTCTCGAGAGGGGAATTTCTTTTCAACCTATCAACCTATCAACCTATCAACAAAACCACACAACAATAATATAATTTCTTCGTTTATGGAGCGAATGAGGTTTTTACATCTATTCTACATGATTTCAGTTTTACCCTAAACCTATTGGATGAATAAAGCTTTACTTGAGAAATAATCAGTCTTAATCCGTTTAGTCTCACTTAAAACTTCATTCACATGAATCTCCCTGAAATCTTGCGCTCCGGCTGGGGCGATGTGGTCTCCGAAGACCGAAACCAAATTGTATTTGAACAAAGAAACAAGCTTTACGGAGCTTATCAGATCCGAAGACGGTATGATCACAATGTGATCATGTCGTTTTTGCTTACTGCAGGAATTGTGATTTCTTTTATTTTGATCTATGCGATGGGAACACATCAGGCAACGAAAATTGTTGAAAATATCATCACAGACGGCGGAGGTATTACAATAACTAATCCACCTCCCCCAATTCAACCACCGCGAGTTCAACCGCCACCTTCACAACCCCCATCCAGAGTAGATATTTTGACCTTCACTACCACGAAGGATGCTGACAAAGACACAGCCGTCTATGTGCCAAAAGAACCAATTAAACCTGAAAAAGGTCCGACTGGTCCTTTAACGACACTTCCCCCCGGAAAAGGTGATTCCATTCCTAAAACTATTATTCCACCGGAAAACAAGGGTCCAAAACCTGTACTTCAATTTGTCGAAAAAATGCCGAAATTTGTTGGTGGTGATGAGGCTTATCAAGAATTCTTAGATAAAAGCGTAATTTATCCATCTTATTGCCGTGAAAATGGAATAGAAGGAAGTGTTTTTGTTAATTTTGTGGTGAATGAGGATGGCAGCATCAGCGACGTCGAAATTCTTCGGGGAGGAGACCACCGTTTGGAAGCTGAAGCGATGAGAGTTATAAAGTCAATGCCCAAATGGCATCCTGGTATACAGAACGGAACGGCTGTGAGAGTGTTGCAGAATCAGAGAATTAAATTTGTGCTAAGAAACAATTAATAAACGTGCCAACATTAAAGTATTTTGAAATTTTTATGGTGATGATTTATTTCAGCTTTGCAATATTTATTCTGTTTTTTTCAGAACATTTCTTCACCCTGAAAAACAATGAAAGAATGCTAATATCCGGTATCCTGCTTGCTTACGCGGGATACCGGTCTTTTAGAGTTTACAAAAGATATTTTAAAAAAACTGATGAGTTCGAAGACAGTAACCAATAAATTTTTTCTCGTATTATTTCCGGTTCTTGCATGTTTGACCTCCTGCAAATATTCAACTTCGAAATATTCCGACACCGCAACCTCAGGAACAGTGACTATCACAGTTGATGAGACATTAGAGCCTTTGCTTGATTCGGAAGTAAGAGCTTTTTCGGCAATTTATAAGGATGCCCATGTTACGATTCAATACAAATCGGAAACTGAAGCGATGAAAGATTTGATGACCGATAGTGTTCACATGGTGGTTCTTGCACGTCAATTACTCGAATCGGAGAAAAGTTTTTTCGACTCGAAGAAGAAATTTCCGGTGACAACTAAAATTGCTGTCGATGCATTGGCTTTTATCGTAAATCGAGAGAATCCGGATAGCAATATGAAATATTCACGTTTGCAGGAACTTCTCACAAATAAATATAAAAACTGGTCTGAATTTAACCCGAAGAATA
>JAHEYM010000357.1 GCA_023251595.1 Bacteroidota bacterium | reverse complement strand
CTTCTCCTTCACCACTCTCCAATCCTTAATGGAGAAATTCTTCACCGGCTGATCTTCTAGAAAAGCAATTTTCTTGTTCGTGTGAATAGCATCGACAAAACAATCGTTCCACATTTTCGTGGCGCCCATTGATGGTATGGTAAATTTGCCGGATTGAAAAGGAATGTTATCTATATATGTATAATACGTGGGAAGTGAGATGGTCATCGTATCCTTTTCATTCACAATAGAAATTTTCGGAACGAAAGTGGCGAAATCCTGATAGATTATATATCCGGAAACTGTATCTAATGTTACTTTAAATTCTTCCGTGGTATTCACAATTGGAAAGCCCGCGTAATCTAAAAACCTGAGATTCTTATAGGATGTTGCATCTATTTGTTTTCCAGCAACAAATATTTTCATGCAAGTTACATGACGAGGTGCTGGTGTGGGGTTAAGTGAATAGAGAACAGAGAATGGAGAATAGAGAACGAAGTATAGAGGATAGATTAAAATTTTCATATTAGATTTTTTTTTGCGGTTTTTATACTTGAGACGAGAATTTTAATTAATTCATTCAAGTCTTTAGTCAAACTTTCAAATAATGACGCCGTCAAATAATCTGAATCTTTCAGCAGTGAAATCCAATATTTGGTCTCGTTTGCTTCTTTCAGCGCTATACTCATCTTTGAGATAAAATCTGGCTTGGATTGTGCATACTCTGCTTCTCGGTGAAGTGCGCCAACTGCAGTTCCTGACTTAAGTACTTGTTTACTCATGACATATTCTCTTTTTTCTTCAACCAACCATTTTGATAATTTGATGATCCGCAAAGAAAAGGAATAACTTTTAGTTTTAAAAATATTATTGTCCATGATAAATGAATGAAAAAATGAAAATACAAAAACTAGCCGTTTGACCGGTATCTCCTAAAAAAACTGAATTGAACCCACTCCCGAACTTTTTCTCTGTTCGTTTTTCTTTATTCTCTATTCACTATTCATGCAGTCACTGCAACTTTATCCAACGCATCATTAAAGCGTTTTTCGGTGCGTGCTTTCCAATCGCCCTTGTGCCACGCATATCCAGCAATTAATGGAAATGCAATCGTTGCTTCAGCCCAAACCATTTGTTCATTCACTGTATCAACTTTTCCCCATGAACATGCTTCTTTTAATGTAGAACCTGACAAAGCACCATCACGTTCATCTGCAACAGTAATCTGAATTGCATATTTGTGCATTGGTGCATCCTGATTTAAAATCTCGGTAGCAACAACGATATCCTGTACAAAATTCTTTGGAACACCGCCACCAATCATAAATATACCGGATTCAGGATATTGAATTTTCAACTTTGTGATTTCAAGAAAATCTTTTACACTATCGATCGAAACATGACTTTCGGGATTGTGATATTGATGATGAACTAATCCAAATCCCGCTGAGCAATCGGAAAATGCCGGAATAAATATCGGAATTCCTTTTTTGTAACAATTCCAGATGATTGAATTTTGTCTTGACGTTTCGTATTGTGAATTTTCATCCAGATAACGACCCATCTCGATAATAAATTCACGTGATGAGTAAGGACGATGTGGCAATGAATTCGCGATGATTGCAATTGTGTCGTCGCAAATACGCAATTCAGCTTCATCTATATATGTATCGTAAATTCTGTCGATCGCCAGTTTCCGAAGTTCCTGATCATCGGTGAACTGTGTTCCTTTATAATGTTTAAATCCGAGTGCTTCGAAAAAATCCTGATCAACGATATTCGCTCCGGTAGAAACAATTGCATCCACCATATTACTTTTCACTAAATCGGTGATTACATGTTTTAATCCGGCAGAAATTAAAGAACCTGCTAATGTAAGATAAGAAGAACATTCTTTATCTGCCTGCAAGTCAGCAAAAATTCGTGATGCGCGTGCGAGATTACGCGCCTGGAATGCCATTTCGTTCATGGCATCTACCATCGGAACGACATTGTATTTTTTAATATCAATGTGCTGAATGGTGTCTTTTAAGAGATCTGATTTATTCATGAGGGGTATTTTTAGTTGAAGGGTTGATAGGTTTATTATAAAGATTTAATGTTTGAGGGAGAAGCTTAGATAAAAATTGAGATCGATTTAATTGGCTGACGAATTAAACTTATCAACCCATCAACCTATCAACTAATTAATCACCCAGGTTTCGTTTCCGGAAATTAGTTTTGCCAGATTGCCTTTTCCTTTTTTCGCTGTCACTTCTTCGATTTGTATTTTCATTGCATCTTCGTAGCAGGTGCGTTTTTCTTCATAAAAAACGCCAAAGGGGCGTGGAAGATGTCCTTCTTTGGCGGGACTATCGAAGAAACGGGTAAGAATGCTCGCTTTAACCGCATCTGTTTCATCGTGAATCCAAAGATCGTTTGTAGAAGCTTCACCCTCGCCAACATTTACAATAACCGGTTTGAAACCATCGAGTTTAATTCCTTTGTTATTGTTCTCACCGAAAATAAGTGGCTTACCCGTTTCCAAAAATAAAACTTCAAGTTTTTTGGATTCTTTTTCTGTATATATAAAAAATGCGCCGTCATTAAATACATTACAATTTTGATATATTTCCAACATGGAAGTACCTTTGTGTGAGTATGAGCGACGCAACATATCTTTTAAATGCTTTGGATCACGATCCATCGAACGTGCAATGAAAGTTCCATCTGCACCCAACGCAAGCGCAAGTGGATTAAACGGATGATCGATCGATCCCATCGGAGTCGATTTTGTGATTTGTCCCTGAGGAGATGTCGGGGAATATTGACCTTTTGTCAACCCATATATTTCATTGTTGAATAAAAGAATATTCACGTCGAAATTTCTCCGAAGAATATGAATGAAGTGATTTCCACCAATCGAAAGTGCATCTCCATCGCCGGTCACAATCCACACAGATAATTCCGGACGCGAAGCTTTAAGTCCGCTCGCAACTGCTGTTGCACGACCGTGAATACTATGCATACCGTAGGTCTCCATGTAGTATGGAAAACGAGATGAACATCCGATTCCGGAAATAAATACAATATTTTCACGCTTAATTCCTAATTCCGGAATTACCGTTTGTACTTGTTTTAAAATTGAATAATCGCCGCAACCCGGGCACCAACGAACATCCTGATCTGTGACCAGGTCTTTCGGGGTCATTTTTATTTCGGGCGTGATGTTATCTGTTATATTTTCCATTTTCTACCGATCTTTCGTCCCTACGGGACTTTTTGGATTATTTTTTTATTTATTATTATTAATAATTAACAATTAATTGAATCCTCCGGTTTCAACACCATTCGTCGCAAGAACCGGCTTGCTCACTTGTTTTGGTCCCCCGAGTAATTCAATAATTTTATTGGTAATTTCTATTGAAGTAAATGGAAGTCCTTTTATTTTCGGTTGGGAAATTGCATCGACCAAAAATTGATCGCGAATAATTTTCACCAATTGTCCATTATTCATTTCAGGAATTAATATCGTTTCGAAATTTTTGAGAATTTCTCCAAGATTTTTCGGGAATGGTCTCATGTAGCGAAGGTGCGCGTGAGAAACTTCATAACCTAAAATTCTTGCTTTTGCTGCACCACTTCTGACAGAACCGTAAGTAGATCCCCAACTTAAAATTAAAAGTTTCCCTTTTTCTTTTCCTGTATCGAGTTTTTGCAATGGAATATAATCGGCGATTTTTGCAACTTTCGCAGCGCGAAGTTTTACCATGAATTCATGATTTTCGGCGTCATACGATATATTTCCGGTCTCATGCTGTTTTTCTATTCCACCAATTCTGTGTTCTAAATCCACAGTTCCGGGAATTGCCCAGGGGCGTGAAAGTTTTTCGTTTCTTTTATATGGAAGAAATTTTTCCTGCGATGCTTTTGCAAATTCAACTTTTATTTCCGGGAGTTTGTTAACATCAGGTAACAACCAGGGTTCAGCACCATTTGCAATAAAACCATCTGTCAGCAAAAATACCGGTGTCATAAATTCGATCGCAAGACGTGCGGCTTCGAAAGCCATCTCGAAACAATCTGCGGGTGAAGATGCTGCTACAACCGGAATCGGGGCTTCACCATTTCTGCCATAATAAGCTTGTAGTAAATCTGATTGTTCAGTTTTTGTGGGAAGTCCGGTTGCCGGTCCGCCACGTTGAACATTAATTACGAGTAAAGGCAATTCCAACATCATCGCGAGTCCGAGTGCTTCAGTTTTCAGAGCGATACCGGGACCTGAAGACGCAGTAGCACCAAGACTTCCACCAAAAGAAGCACCTATTGATGAACAAATTGCGGCAATTTCGTCCTCCGCCTGAAATGTACGCACTCCGAAATTCTTATATTTAGATAATTCGTGAAGTATATCTGATGCTGGTGTTATAGGGTACGAACCATAAAAAATCGGTAATCCTGATTTTTCGGAAGCTGCAA
>JAHEYM010000356.1 GCA_023251595.1 Bacteroidota bacterium | reverse complement strand
CGACCGTTGCGGCTGTAAACACCGGGGTTCACGCTAGTGCTACCGACTTCACTGCGCTTGCTACAACCAATTATGGAGTTGATTCTTATGCATCCGACGCTGTTGTGAATTACGGGGTAAAAGGCATTGCGTCGAATGGATATTATAACAGCGGTACCTCGTTTAATTTAGGTGGAAACTTTGAGGCACATTCAACAGATGTCAATTCATTTAATGTTGGAGTAAGAGCAGTTGTAACGACCGCCGGGCAAGCAGTTGCTAATAATTTTGGTCTGTATGCCTGGGTTCCAGGAACAGCACCTACCGATTATGCTGGCTATTTTGTTGGTGATGTAAATATTACGGGAAATGGTTGGATAAGTGCTGCATGGACAGCGTCAGATTCGATGTTTAAACAAAATGTTGATACTATCACTGATGCGATTGGATTGATAAACAGATTAAATCCTAAAACCTATTATTTTGATACCTTGCAATATCCGCAAATGCGGTTTGAACATCAAAAACAATATGGCTTAATTGCGCAGCAAGTCGAAGCGGTTTGCCCTGAGTTTATCAAAGCAACAAGGACTGCACCTGAAAGAGATAGTCTCAATAATATTATTACACCTTCAATTTCATATAAAGGAATTAACTATACTGAGTTTATTCCTATTTTGATGCGAGGAATTCAACAACAGCAAATACAGATTGATACGCTGACAGCGCAGAATCAATCCATGAGAAACGAGTTAACTTCTCTCCAAAATCAAATAAACAACTGTTGTGAAATTAATAATCAACGTCGCCAGAATATTAATGGAAATGGAGGAAATGGTTCAGGTGAGAATAATAACGATGTTGTGAATTCACACACTTTAGTTCTGTCTTCCGATGCAGCCATACTTTATCAGAATACACCGAACCCATTTGGAACAGGCACAAAAATCAGGTACTACATTCCTTCCGGAACTTCCATATCACAGGTAGTATTCTTTGATGAATATGGACAGAAAATAAAAGATTTTAATGTTACAGAAAAAGGAATGGGTGAATTAGATATTGACGCTAACAATCTCGCCTCTGGTGTTTACACTTATTCTCTTATCGTTGATCAGAAATTAATTGATACCAAGAAAATGGTTCATCAGAAATAATTGTCTATGAATGATTTTAATTCGGAATTTAATTTCTGATTGCAATTAATGTTTCGGCGACTTTAATAGGTGGTCGAAACATTAATTTGTTAAGTGAGTTATCGCTCACAATTAAAAACAATAAATCTATAAATCAGTCTTATGAAGATCAAACTCCTTTTATTATTGTTCTTATTATCCTCATTTGTTTTCTCACAAGACAAAGATTCTCTGAAAAAGATAAGCGATATAAAGCCCGAACCAAAGCCAATTTCAGCTGTGTCAAAAAAAATTGACCGGAATCCGGAAATTGGTATTTATTTTCTTGCGATTAAATATGGCGACATTGAGGTTGCAAAGAATTCGATCTATTCTCTTCTTCAACAGCATCCCGATAGTATTTCATACATCGACACACTATGTCGTTTGTACTTTTCCGCAAATGCACATGCTCAAACTGTTCTTACTGCGCACGATTATCTTTCAAAAGATCCATCGAATCTTTTTATAAGAGAATTATTAGCTATATCGTTAGGTGCTATGAATAAGAACAAAGAATCACTCGAAGAATATGAAAATTTATATAAACAAACAAAGTCTCTTTATCACGCTTATCAAATTGCGGTGCTTGAATATGTCCTTAAACGCTATGGAGAATGTGAGTCGAGCCTGAATGCCGTCATCAACGATTCAACTTCAAATAATTCTAAAGTTTCGATTAATATAGATCAGACAAAAGCACAGCAAGTACCACTAAGAGCTGCTGCACTTAATGTTAAAGGTGTAATGGAAAAAGATTTAAATCTCATGGATAAAGCAAAAGCCGACTTTATAGATGCCCTGAAAGTCTATCCCGACTTTGTTTTGGCAAAATCCAATATAGAAGCGCTCAATAAAAAAGATCAACCGAAACCGGGTAACTAACAATCTTTTAATTTCATTTAGGCACTCTTTAGATCGTTCTCTTTAAATCGTCCTCGTGGAGTTTGCAGCATCCACGCCACTTTCGAGCCGGAGGTACCGGTTCCGGAGGTCGTCATAGCTGTTTTGAACCTCGCCTACGCTGATTTGGACCAGGGTCTTAGTTCATCCGGTCATCCGTCGTTCCTGATCAATTCATCTTCCTACCGATCCGGACGTCGTCTGACCTGATTTGGACGTCATCTGAGTCGATTTGGACCAATGTCAATTATGATTTGGTAGAGGGTCGTCTTCACTTTGGAAAAGTATCGTCGGCAATTCCGGCGTCGTCATTTCCGATTTGGGCGTCGCCGTACCTGATCGGACGCCGTCTCTCTTCTTCCCCATTGTCGTCGATTCTGACTTTGACGTCGTTCGGGAGTTCTTTGATGAAATGCATACCATACATGACTGCTGTTGTTCTCTTCATTGATTACATTCTTCCTGTTGTTTGACGTCGTCATTGTATTCCATTTATAGGTTCAACTCTTCTTTGGTAAGTCCTGCTCATTCTTTGCTGAGGTCCGGGGATTCCCTTTCATAGGTCACGTGCGACTTATGGGACATTGACGACCATTGGGCTTTCGATTGAGCGATCTTCTGCCAGGTAACTTGCATAACTCCCAAGTGTCCGTATATTCTCTCGAAACATCGTTGTCGTAGGACCGTGGGGACAATGGGGATTCATTAGATTGTTTAGCATCCTCTTCCCCCAAAAAAGAATCCCGTTCAAACATCGTCTGAACGGGATTTCTCTTTCTCTTCAAGACGTTGCATGCAACGTCTCTACATATTGTAATTACGGTTTTTTCTCTTCCTGTATCGGAGGTGCGTTTAATTTGATCGGTTCTTTCGGAACGCCCTGATCGATCTTCTGTACTTCAGGAACTTCTACTTCACCTGTAATAACAAGTATCGAAGAAGGTGTTCTTGGATCGTTCGAAATAACCGTAATGGTCTTCGATTCTTTTCCGTGTTTACCTGCTGTGTTGAAGTCAACTTTGATCGCTGCTGAATCGCCGGGTGCAAGTGTTGTTTTTGTTGGTTGTGATGCTGTGCAACCGCAGCTTGCTTTGGTTTTACGGATCATCAGATCTTTGTGACCCATGTTCACCATCTGATATTCTTTGTGAACAACTTCACCTTGTTTTACTTTACCGAAGTTATAGTTTGTTTCACTGAATTTAATACGTGGTGCATTCGCTGAGTCTTCCGCCGTCATCGGTGGGAAGAATTCTTCGATATTAGCACTTACAACCAACGCTTTCTGTGGTTGAAGCGAATCGTTAGTTGCCATGTTGAAACGATCTTGTACGAATCCCCAATCACCTTTCTTCGAAGCATCGTAGGTTCCGATGATCCTTCCGGTATCGCCTGGTGCAAGTGTAGCCGGTTCAGCATGAACTGTGAGATGCTTAGGCAGATTCTCGAACGACATTGTAATTGGTTTTGTCCAGTTGTTCAGAACCTTTAATGTATCTGTTTTCGTGGCATTGTTCTTCATGTTCATGAATGCCATGTGGTTACTCGAAAGTTTCAGATTACCTGCAACCATTGGAAATGGATCTCCCGGTTTCGGTCTGTTCATAGCAGGTCCCGGAGGAATCGGAGCTGTTCTGTTCAGAGGAGGAGGTGGAGGTGGATGAATACCATCTCCCGGTTGAGCTGGTGTTATAGGTGTGGGTGGTGTCGGAGTGTTACCGCCCTGACCAAACGCAGAGACTGCGAATAAGCCGATGACTAACAATGCTGAAAGGTTCTTCATATTGAGTTTATTTGATTTAAGTTTATTTTTGATTTGAGGTGCAAAGTTACGAAATTTTATGAAGTTACTATGAAGTGGTCAGTAGTCAGTGGTCAGTGGTCAGTGGTCAGTGGTCAGTGGTCAGTGGTTAGTGGTTAGTGGTTAGTGGTCAGTAGTGATAATGATTATTCCATTCTTTCATTCTTTCATTCTTTCACTCTTTCACTCTTTCATTCTTTCACTCTTTCACTCTTTCATTCTTTCACTCTTTCATTCTTTCACTCCTTCACTCCTTCACCACTTTCCTTACTACCAACCCTTTTTCTGTAGAAACATTCAGGAAGTATATACCGGCGGCGAATTTGTTCATCGAAAGTGTTTGGTGAATCTCGTTGACACCTTTTTCATCAGCCATCACCTCGAGCTGTCTTCCGAGACCATCACTCAACCATACTTTCATATTTCCCTGAACCGATAACTGTATATCTATATTCAGATTATCAGTCACCGGATTCGGATACACATTCATGGTTGAAATGCTATTTTTCGTATGATCAATGCCGAGTGAATTAAAGTTGAATGATGCCGAGGTTGAAGAACATCCATTCGCATTCGTCACAGT
>JAHEYM010000030.1 GCA_023251595.1 Bacteroidota bacterium | reverse complement strand
ACAATTGCAGTCGTGGATGCTTCTCCAAGCATTGAAAAAATTAATTCAAGATCTGTCATGTGATCCCTAAGATTTTGACTTTTCAGACCTTTTACTTTTTTATATTCTGAAGGTGTTAATCCAAACGTCGCTTTTGAAATTTCTGCTGTCAATATTGCATATTCTATTTGCTCTTTAACGCCTCTGTTTTTCCATTCTTCCGTCAACTCCTCGCGGATTGCAATACTGCGCATTCGTTTTTCGATCCATGCGTCTGAATATCCTTTGAGTTTATATAGCTCTCTCGTACGTTGTGTCGCTAATTCCGGATTTTCAATTTCATCCAATCTATCCGAACCCACCTGTGCTAACCAAAGCTTGAATGGTTCAGCTTTGGGAGAAGGAATAGATTGAATAATTCTTAACAGTCCTTTCGCATTTGCGCAACCCATTCTTTGCCTGCCACCAGCGGTTTCTACCCAAAGGGTGGGTACAAATTGTACCCACCCTTTAGCGAGTTCCTCATCCCGTTGACGCATCCGTTTTATATACTGTTTCGGATCGTTACTGTCTGTTAAAATTAAAATGATATCTTCGACAACAAAATACCATTTTTGATCCGCATCATTCCAAACGGTTCGTATTTGTTTGCTTTCGAATAATTTGATATTGCTCATGTGGTAAATTTATTAATTAATGAAAATGGAAGAAAACAAAAGTCTATAACGGTTTCAAAAGTACAAATTCTTTTTCATGTGAGATTAAATCAGATTTGAACACTTTTTATCAACTTATCAACCCATCAACTTATCAACCATTTTTACTAACTTTGGGCTCGTTAAAACATTCTTGAAATAATCCATAATCTATTGTAAATCAACACCTCAACACAAAAACATGAAAAAAAATCTACTTCTAATTCTCTGTATGAGCGGTTTATGCGGTTTCATGCAGGCGCAAATGCTTAACAGCGGTTTCGAAAACTGGACCAACATGGGTTCGTACGACACTCCGGACAACTGGGGAAATCTGAACTCAGTGACCGCTCCTGTAAGCGTGTTTACCTGCACCAAAGGAACACCCGGAAATCCCGGTGCTTCTTATATTAAACTCACGTCGCAGTTGGTCTTGACTCAGGTTGTTCCCGGAATAGCAGTTTCAGGAGTCATTGATACGGCGACTTTCAGACCGAAAACCGGTTTTCCAATTTCAACCCGCCCCACCAATCTCACCGGAAAATGGCAATATATGGCATTTGGAACGCCAGTCGATCAAGGATATATTGCAATCATTCTTACAAAATGGAATGGTTCCGGAAGAGATACTATCTCACAAACATGGTACGGTTTACCGGGAATGGTAATGAGTTGGGCATCTTTCAATATCAGTCTTATGTATCAGATGCCGGCCAATCCAGATACCGGTTTTGTTATTCTTTCAGCGAGTGGTTTTAATGGTGCGACACCTTCTGCCTCAAGTTATATATGGGCAGATAATCTTGCATTCAGTGGTGGTGCCGGTATTGAAGATCATGGATCGATCTTACGTTTTGATGTATATCCGAATCCTTCCTCCGGAAATATTAATCTGAGCTTTACATCGGCTCATCCTTCATCTTCTACTATTCAAATAACAGATATTCTTGGAAATGTGGTGAAGGAAGAATATATATATATATTGCAGGGTGAAAATAATTTGCAACAATCTGTCTCTGGTTTGACCAAAGGAATTTATTTCCTGAAATTAAATTCGGATGATGGAGTGAATGTGAGGAAAGTAATCGTAGATTAGAAATCCTCCCCTCACCCTCGCGCCCTCTCCCGTTGGAGAGGGAAGTTGATTTCCCTTCTCCCTTGGGAGAAGGGTTAGGGATGAGGGAAAGCTCTCAAGGTTTATAAAACTTCCTGTTAAAACGACAATGCGCAAACTTATTTTGCTTTATTTTTTCTTTCTGAATGGAATTTATATTGCAAATGCACAAACGTACCCGACCATTCACAATAACCGTCCCAGAATATATGCCGACTCGACGAGAATTTCCTGGTTGAAAAATAATATTATTGTTCCCGGCGACTGTCAGACTACCTATAACGATTTTTCAGGACGATATAACTCGAATTGGATTAATGATCCTCAACTATATATGTTAGGATCTGACTCTACACTCTGGACCTGGGATTGGTCATCGCAGTGGGCTTCGTGGGAAAGTTTTTTTACGGTAGTATTATTTAAGTTGACCGATGATACGCTGGCATTAAAACGATGCCGCTTCCTCGCCCACCAGGTGATGAATCGGGTTGATACAGCAAGTTTCGCAACGATGGATTGGTATGTGAAGGAAACCTTGATTCGACAAATGAGCGACGCCGGTGATATGCTACTCGATTGGTGCTATAACGATTTTCCGGATTCACTTCAACATCAATTAACGCGAAGCATGTATGCAATGAATCGGGAATTTATGAATACATATATACTTAGCGGTGCAGGAAATAGTTATGTGTCGAGCCATAATGCATGGAATAATGTTTATGCAAATCAAAATGCACTGACTTTATATAATTCATCTGCTTTGGATTCGCTGCAGAATGATACCGTGAACCAGTGGTATCAGGCTGTTTACGATAAGTGGATTAATGGATTTCTGCCTTGTTACGGATATTATCGTGATGATGATGGTGGTTGGAATTGGGGAGCTGCTTATGCCATGTGGTCTCTCGTAGATCAATTTCAGATGTTTGAAAACATGCGGGTCGGAACAAATAAAAATTTCTATACGGATCTGCCCTGGGTTCAAAACAGTATCAATCAATATTGGTATTTTATGCAACCCAATAATAAAAATATTCATTTGGGTGATGGAGAAACCTCTCTTGCTGCAGATCGCGTAATGTATCTGCATGCAAAAATATTTAACGATCCCAGAAGTTTATGGTTAGCACAGGAGTATTCACAATCTTCCGCATTAACCTGGACCGTACCTGTTTTCAATAAATTATTTTACAAGGATTTTAATATGCCGGTGGTTTCGCATCCCAATCCCCCGCTAAATTGGTGGTCGGATAAAGTAGGATTATCCGTGAGTCGTACTTCATGGAACAACGATGCTGAAATGGTTTCCTTCTTTAATTCACCAAGCAAAAAAGCAGCACACGAACATCGCGATAATAATTCATTCACCATTTTTAAAAATGCTCCGTTACTGATCGATGCCGGTTATTATGACACGTATGGCGGAACACATTACAGGAATTATTATCAACGAACTATAGCGCACAACAGCATTTGTGTTTTCGATTCGACCGATCAGTATATGTGTTTCGGTCAAGCAGCTTCGAACGATGGCGGACAAATTGAGTCATCTGCACTTCAAAATTATAATGACATTTTTCTTCCCCAAAATCAAAGAGGAAAATGGATTCAGTATGCTTCGGCTAATAATTACGAATATAATATTGCTGATGCGCAATTATCTTACGACTCCACAAAACTCGATTTTTTCAGGAGACGTTTATTATATCTCAAACCTGGAAAAGTAATTGTGCTGGATCATGTACATCTGAAAAATACTTCAACACATCAAAGAGATATTAAATGGATTGTACACTTTGTCCATCAACCAAATATTACAGGAAGTATTGTGAATACAACAGTTCCGGGTCATATAGAAAAATATAATGGGAATCAATATACTTCGACAAACGGAGGAGGAAGTATTGCAGTAAAAACACTTCTCCCGAATAATACAACTGCTACATTGATCGGCGGAGCAGGTTATGAATATTGGGTAAATGACACGAATTATTTACCACTTACCTCACCCGACACAAATTATTACACTACCGGAAGTTGGAGGATTGAAGTGAAACCTTCAAACATTTCCGACTCGGTCATTTTTCT
Organism: Bacteroidota bacterium; assembly: GCA_023251595.1. GTDB lineage: Bacteria > Bacteroidota > Bacteroidia > AKYH767-A > JABDAW01 > JAHEYM01. The sequence continues at coordinate 11,954 of JAHEYM010000030.1, read as the reverse complement.
TCACACAATAAATATTGGAGATTCTGTAAATCTCGCAACAGCAGGTGGAATTCCTCTTCAAAATATATTTTCAGTCGGGACAGATTGGAACGACACTTTATATTATTTTTCTGCCGATGCAGATACCGGAAAAGATTATCATATATTCACAAATATTGCAGGTAACAGAACCGTTGGGATTTTTGCTTCCGATCTGATTCCGGGTGCCTATCACGTAAAGGTTGATGGGATTGTTACAGCTACAACTGCGACAGATAACAACGGGATCCTGCAATCATCAGCAAATATGTCTTCCGGAAATCACACCATAGAGATCACTGCGAGCAATTCTTCCGTTCTGGAAACAGATCGGAGCAAACATATTTACGTACGTCCTAATCCCGCTAATTCCGAAATTAGTGTGATCCTTCCCCCGGGTACACGAAATACGCTGGTCGAAATATACAATATATCGGGCGAGATAAAAATTCAAAAAACTTCTCCATACAATATAAATATATCGAATCTTGCCGTAGGTATTTATTATTTGAAAGCGATCTCAGGGACCAGAGTTTATTCCACAAAATTTGTAAAAGAATAATTTATGAAACTGCGCCTTGATGAAATAAAAAAGCCAGTCGCTTCGGAAATGAAAATATTCGAAGGCAGATTCGAGCAGCACATGAAAAGTTCTGTTCCTCTTCTCGACCGGATTACGCATTATATTGTTTCGAGAAAAGGAAAACAAATGCGACCGATGTTTGTATTTCTTTCCGCAGGTGCCAATGGCGGAATAAACGATTCCACGTATCGTGGTGCCGCACTCATTGAACTTCTTCATACGGCAACACTTGTTCACGATGATGTCGTTGATGATTCAAATTTACGACGCGGATTTTTTTCGATCTCCGCCCTTTGGAAAAATAAAATCGCAGTATTAGTCGGTGATTATCTTCTCTCGAAAGGATTATTATTATCGATCGACAATGACGATTTTCAAATGCTTCACATAGTGTCCGAAGCAGTTCGCAGAATGAGCGAAGGAGAACTTCTTCAACTTGAGACAGCAAGAAAATTAAATATTGCTGAAGATACCTATTATGAAATTATCCGGAATAAAACAGCATCCCTGATAGCATCTTGTTGTGCCTGCGGAACCGCTTCAACCGGAGCATCGAAAGAACAAATTAAATTAATGCACGATTTTGGTGAAGTGGCAGGAATGGCATTTCAGATTAAAGACGATTTATTTGATTTCGGAACCGACGAGAAAATCGGTAAACCTGCAGGTATAGATATACAGGAAAGTCAGATGACATTGCCGGTTATTTATGCCATGAATCAGGCAAGCCGGAGCGAAAAAAGAAGAATATTAAATATAATAAAAAATCATCACAAAGACAAACAAAAAACAGAAGAGGTAATCAGATTCGTTCAGGAACAAGGGGGCATTCGGTATGCGATGGAGAAAATGATTAGTTTCCGGGATAAAGCTTATGAGTTTTTAAAACTTTTACCTCCGAGTGAATATACCGAATCATTAAAAAATCTCGTTACGTTCACAATCGAGCGCGAACACTAATGAATGATTTCAACAACCGGATTTCAATTAATCTGAATCTTTTATTCACCGGTACAACCATCCTTATTTTGCTGGTTGCAACTATGATTTGCGCAACACCATTTATCGGTATCGAAGAACTGATACATCCTACTCGTATTGACTCTATTTTTCTGAAGGTGCAGGAAGAGAACATTATGAAAAATGCCGGAAAAGGTCAGGAGATGCCGCCCAATTCGTCAAAGATTTATTACAATCCCATTGGAATGAAAATGAAGTATGAGGAAATGGATGTGCGAACACGCGACGGACTCATTCTCTCCGGTTGGTTTATCCGATCCGACGATGAAAACAAATTAACATTGCTCGTGATTCATGATCTTAATGAAAGTCGGATTACAAATCTGGATATTGCAAAAGGATTTAATGAACGTGGTTATAGTATATTTTTGTACGATCAGAGAGCACATGGTACGAGTGAAGGAAATATTTCCACACTCGGTGTACGCGAAAGAGAAGACGTAGAAGTTTGCATGGATACCATTTTATCAAGAGATCCCGGTACGCAAATTATTCTTTTAGGAATTGGCATGGGAGCAGACATTGCAATAGATGTTTGCAGTATCGATAAACGACCCGCAGCGCTGGTTTTGCAGAGTCCATATCTTAAGTTATCAGGTTATGTCGAACATTTTGCACAAAATCATTATGGCATAATGTACGGCTTGCTATATCCGATGGCGAGAAGAGAGCTCGAAAAACGTTTGGGTTATCATATCGATTCTCTTGATTATGGAAAAAATATTTCTGTGCTCAGATTGCCGATATATTTTATAGGTGGAACCAAAGATGAGGAGGCACCGTTCGATGATCTCACAAAATTGTATGCAAACTGCCCTTCGGAGGCAAAAGAGAATAGAGTTGTACCAGGTGCAAATCATTTTAATCTACAAGAGATGTTAGGTGATGATTATTTTGATAACATTGCATTGTTTATTGTTCACCATTTGCAGCGAACCGTGAGAAATGCCGGAACAAGGAAAATAACCAGTAATGATCTCGAGGGAATCTATATCAAACATCATTGATACAGCGCGTATTGAAGACGTGGTTGGAGATTTTGTCACACTAAAAAAACGTGGTGCAAATCTTCTGGGTCTTTGTCCTTTTCACAATGAGAAAACTCCTTCGTTTACAGTGTCTCCTTCGAAAGGAATTTACAAATGTTTCGGATGTGGCAAAGCAGGTAATTCGATTAATTTTATAATGGAAGTGGAGCATTACACCTATCCTGAAGCGCTTCGTTTTCTTGCAAAAAAATATCAGATTCAGATTCAGGAAGATATTCCAACGGCAGAAGATCTCGAACAACAGGAAGAAAAAGAATCGCTTTATACAGTTACAAATTTTGCGTTGAATTATTTTATAAAAACGCTTTTTGAAACGGATGAAGGAAAAGCGATCGGACTAACTTATCTGATAGAGCGCGGATTTACGGAAACTACTATACAAAAATTTCAACTTGGTTATAGTTTAAGCGGCTGGAGTGATTTCACCGAACATGCATTAAAAAACGGCTACAGCGACAAATTTCTACGTGATGCGGGTCTCACGACCGGAGAAAATAAACAAATAGATTTTTTTCGGGGAAGGGTAATTTTTCCTATTCACAATCTCACCGGAAAAGCAATTGCTTTTGGTGGAAGAATTTTAAAAAAAGACGAGAAGGCCGCTAAATATCTCAATTCGAAAGAATCCGTTATATATGAAAAAAGCAGAGTTCTATACGGAATTTATTTTGCGAGAAAAAAAATTGCTGAGAAAGATATGTGCTATCTCACCGAGGGATACACCGATGTAATTTCCATGCATCAGGCAGGTGTTGAAAATACGGTTGCTTCAGCAGGAACATCACTTACTATTGAGCAAATAAGATTAATCCGTCGTTTTACAAATAATATAACATTATTGTACGATGCTGATCCCGCCGGTATTAAAGCATCGGGACGCGGTGTTGAAATGATTCTTGAAGAAGGGATGAATGTGAAGGTCGTGCTTTTTCCTCCCGGTGAAGATCCCGATAGTTATTCACGAAGTGTGAGCAATACCGTTCTGGCGAATTATCTGAATGAAAATTCGCAGGATTTTATCATGTTCAAAACGGGACTCCTGATGAAAGAAATTGCTGGTGATCCGATTAAGAAAGCCGGATTAATCAGAGACATCATGGGAATTATTGCGAAAATTCCCGATGCAATTATCCGTTCAGAATATACAAAAGAATGCAGCCGGATACTTGACACAGACGAAAATATACTTATATCTGAATTAAGAAACAAGAGGGCGCACTTCGACAAGCTCAGTGACCGTACTTCGGCGGGCTCAACATCTGAGCGGGAATTTGCAAAGCAGACCGTACGCTCTGAAAAGTCTGGAGAGCATGGTTACACATTACAACAACCCACTCAAACGAGTCAGCGTACGCGATACGAAGAACCGGAAAGAGAAATTATCCGTATCCTCCTTGCTTACGGAAACAAAGAATATTCTTATACCGTGCATGATGAGGAAAAAAACCGGAAGGATCTGAAAGCCAAAACAGCATTAATAAAATCAGTGACGGTTATTACTGCCCAATTTATTTTAGATGAAATAATAAAAGAAGCAAATTTTCTGCAATTCGAGAATCCATTATATAAAAAAATATTTCAGGAATTTGTAACTCATTATCAACGCGGTGTTATTTTGGAAACGAATTATTTCATTCAACATCACGATCCGGAAATTGTGAAACTAACGGTTGATCTGGTGACATTCCCACATATATATAGTGAGAACTGGATGAAAATGCACCAAATTCCCGATCGGTCTGAAGAAGGAAGTCTGCGAAGTATTTCGCTTTATGCGCTCAACAAACTGAAAATGGCAAATGTGGTGAAAATGGAGGTGAAAAGTTTGCAAAAAATTATGGAAGTCACAGATCCGGAAGAAGAGGCAGAATTAAAAGAATTCCATCGTCAATTGCTCGCTATTAAAAAACAGTTGGCGAATGAATTATCGTCGATTATCACATAAGTTATCGGCAATTTCCTTCTATCATCACAGAAGCACTACTATAGCCATACTTTAATGCATCACGAAAATCGTTGCATGCGCGTTCCATATCCTGCGCTTCTTTCTCAGCAAGACCACGATCATAATAAGCAATCCCATAGTCTGATTTAATGCTCAGCACCTGATCATATATCACAATTGCATCCTGATATTTTCTTTCGTGATAAAGGATGAGTCCCATATATAACATTGATTTATAATCGGCAGATCTGAGGGAAATTGCGCTTTGAAAATCTTCCTGTGCTGAAGAATATTGTCGGAGATTATATTTGGCAACCCCGCGGTCATAGTATGCCAATCCGGAATTTGGATCGTATGTCAATGCTGTGCAAAAATCAACAATTGCATCGAAATTATTTCCGAGTTCTATTTTTGAAATTCCCCGATTAATATATGCGTTTGTATAGTCATGCCGGATAGAAATAGCTTTATCACAATCTTTTATTGCCGCTTCATATTCCTTTAAATAATATTCGCAAAGTCCGCGGTTATACCATTGCAGTTCATCTTTTTTATTTTTCTTGATGGATTTGGTGAACAATGTTGCTGCTTCTTTATATTCGCCTGCATATAAATGTGAGAGACCCAGTGTGGAATAATCCTGGGCCGTTTCCTGGGCGAGAATCTCCGGATGAAAACATACGAATGCAAAAAAAAGGATGGAAAGAAAGAAATAAGATTTGCTTATCATGGAGTTGTTCTTAAAATCTGGTTTTTTTATTTATAAATAAGAGCTGGAAATCGGATGCAAATTTATCGAAAATTCCTTAGCTTTGACGCTTCATTCACCCCTAATCCCGTCATCGATGAACACTCTCCGGCCTCACTTAATTTTGCTATTATTTTTCACTTGCATCATATCTGCTCACTCACAAACGAACACTCAAACTATACGTGGCACCATCAAAGACAAAGTTTCCGGCGGATTGCTCCCGGGCGCAACAGTGCTGTTAGTGGATGACTCAAGCAGTACAAAAGCTGTAAACAGTGACGCAGATGGAGCATTTCGTTTCGAAGAAGTTGCTGTGGGAAGACACGAAATCAAAGTTACTTTTATAGGTTATAAACCGCTCGATCTGCCAAATGTTTTAGTGAGATCGGGTCGCGAAACAGTTCTTTCACTCGAGATGGAGGAATCGGCGGTTTCTATAAAAACTTTTGAAATTACCGGAGAACGGAAAGATGGTACCGTTAATCAAATGGCTTCCGGTAGCACACGTTTATTTTCTATGGATGAAGCGGAACGATATGCAGGAAGCAGAGCTGATGCCGGGAGGATGGCTTCGAATTATGCAGGTGTTCAAGGCGCAGATGATTCCAGAAATGATATTGTGATTAGAGGTAATTCACCCATGGGATTACTGTGGCGTATCGAAGATGTCGATGTTCCAAATCCAAATCATTTCTCTACGCCGGGAACGAGTGGTGGTCCCGTAAGTATTCTGAATGCAAAAACGTTGGCAACTTCTGATTTTCTAACGGGCGCTTTTCCTGCTGAATATGGAAATTCAAATGCAGGTGTGTTCGATTTAAAAATGAGAAACGGAAATAATGAAAAACATGAATTCACTGCGCAATTTGGTTTTTTAGGAACCGAATTATTGGCGGAAGGACCTATCTCCAAAAAAAATCATTCTTCATATCTCGCTACCTATAGATATTCAACTTTAAAATTATTTGAAGCGATGCATATTAAAATAGGTACGGATGCAGTCCCCGCCTATCAGGATGCTTCTTTTAAACTTTCTTTTCCGACTAAAAAAGCAGGAACATTCAGTTTCTTTGGAATTGGCGGAATGAGCGGAGTAGATATACTAGTGAGCACTTATACGGAACCGAAACAAGAGATTTATGGCGATCAGGATCGTGATCAATATTTCAATACATCGATGGCTGCTGTAGGGGTTTCGAATACGTATCAAATTAATTCAAGTTCATATACAAAATTAACCATTGCACAATCTATATCCCATGTCGATGCTTATGACAATTTAGTTTATAGAAATCCTGCAACATTTCATCTCGATTCTATGATTAAGAAATTGGGTTATATGTTTAATGAAGGAAGAACTTCTCTGAACTTTTCATACAATAAAAAAGTCTCAAATAAATTTAATTATAAAGCCGGAATTCGTGCCGATCGATTTCAATATAATTTACTCGACAGTAATTTCAATGAATCGTCAAATATATATAGATGGGATAAGCGCGCCGATTTCCAGGGCGACGCTTATTTGGGTCAGGCTTTTGTTGAAGGATTGTATAAAGCTAACGATAAAGTATCATTTAATGCAGGAGTTCATTCGCAGTATTTTCTGATGAATAAAAGTTCATCGATCGAACCACGAGCAGGAGTTAAATGGATTTTTCACCCAAAACAAGCACTGAGTCTAAGTTTTGGAATGCATAGTCAGATGCAACCAAGCTATATTTACTTTCTAAGAAAACCAAGTCCTACAACCGGCGATACTGTTCAATTGAACAGAAATCTTGATTTCACAAAAAGCAATCATCTTGTGTTAACTTATGATTATTCAGTCAACAGTATGTTCAGGGTGAAGATTGAAACTTATTATCAATGGATTTATAATGCGCCTGTAACTTATTATGCTTCAGCATTTTCTTTATTGAATCAAGGTTCTGCCTATAATCGATTTTTCCCTGACAGTTTAATAAATATTGGAACCGGAAATAATTATGGTATTGAATTAACGCTCGAAAAGTTTTATGGTAAAAATTGGTTCTTACTTGCGACTGGAGCTTTGTATAGTTCAACATATTATGGTAGTGATGGGGTTGAAAGAAATACTAATTTTAACGGACGGTTTGCTACAAATTTAGTAGCGGGAAAAGAATTTTTTCTAAGCAAAAGTCACAACACAACTCTCGAATTAGGTACAAAAGTTACCTGGGCCGGCGGACAAAGATACACACCACCAGATACATTGGGATCTCTTGTTGCTAAAGAACTTATTGAAATTGACAGCTTGCGAAATTCGCTACAGTTTCACGATTATTTCAGAATTGATTTCAAGGTCGGAGTCAGGATAAATGGTAAACACGTAGCGCATGAAATCGGACTGGATCTTGTAAATGCCTTTGGAATTAAAAACTTGTTGGATATAATATATGCACCCGATCCGAAAAATCCTTTGGCTAGTCCGTTGAGAGCTGAAAACGAATTAGGGTTTTTACCGCTGTTTTATTACAAAGCGGATTTCTGATTCTATATTCAAGCAGTAAATCTAATTTCGCTTAATTCCTTCCCAATTTCCTTAATGCCATTAAATATTTTTTCGCTTTGCTTTGAAGAGGGCTTTTTCCTTCCTTGCACATATTGCGAAAACAAAGTAGGATGAATGCCAATTCTTTTGGCAAGAAATTTTGCATTGAGAACTTTATAGTATTGAAAAAACTGTTTTAAATCAATTTGAAGATGCATTTCTTTTTCTGTTATTTTTCTATTTTCATCTTCAAAATAAAAATTTAAAGCACTCAACATATTCTTCTGTATTTCAGTGAAGGATTTTCCTGTTGTATAAACTGCGTAATCTTCAGCAAATGCCGAGAAGCCCGTATCTGTCCTTTCGACAATCGCTATAATCTTTGATTTTTTCATCTTCCCTATTTATTCTTTACAATATCCTTTTAATACCCGCTTCTCGAATTAAATGTAATCACTTCACCCGAATAATTCTGAAGATGAAAAATAACATGTGCCGCAGCAAGTGTTGCATGTCCACATAAATTAACTTCAATCGTTGGCGTAAACCATCGGATATGAAAATCATTTCCATCTTTGACATAAAATGCCGTTTCAGCCAAATTGTTTTCCATCGCAATTTTCTGCATTAATTCATCAGAAAGCCATTCTTCCAACGGACAAACCGCAGCCGGATTACCGGAAAATACTTTTTCGCAAAAAGCATCAACTTGAAATATTTTTAATTTGTTCATTTCGTTTTTCTTAAGAGTATTGCTTTTATTGACAACCCTCACCCTCGATGCCTCTCCCACGGGAGAGGGAAGGCCAACCCCCTTCTCCTTTTTGGGAGAAGGGTCGGGGATGAGAGCAGGGGAATGGCCGGAGATGAGGGTTTTAGTACTTGACGAGTTTTTTAGAAATCATTCCATTTTGAGAAACAAATTCAACCAAATAAATTCCTGAAGAATATTCTGAAACATCAAATAAAAAATAATCACCATGGTTCAAACTGAATCGTTTCAATTCCCTGCCGAAAATATCCCGCAATATTATTTCGTTAATTTCAGAAACGCCTGAAAAATGTACGACCTGTAAGATAGGATTCGGAAAAACATGAATTTTATCTGATAATGAATTTGCAGTTTCGATTCCATCAAATCCGACAAGCGGTAAAGTGATATATGAAAAATTAACCGTGTTCATGTATACGGTATTATTCGCAATTGCAGGATTTATTAACGAATCCATACTGTTTCCAGGATACATTGGTCCATCGGTATTCATGTTGCGGTTAAAACGCGGATAATTCGATGATGTAACATCTACACGAATTTTGTGCCCCGCTAAAAATGTAATCGCAGTATTCGGAAGTGTAATGACCGCATCATAAATTTGTCCGGGAATCATCGCGGCCGTATCTGTTGCTGTATTTCCGTTTCTGAATCTCATTCTCAAAGTTCCGTCATTCACGATCATCGATCTTCCATCGGGATATACATCGGTTAAACGTATATCAAAATCTGTATCTGATTTGTTCGAAGAAATTTTTAAATGAACAACGGCATTTCCTTTCATCACGATATCCTGCGGAATCACACCGGTTGTGAAAATTAAAATATCGTTTCTACTCTCGATTAGAGAAGCCTGATCGTAAGGTCCCTGATTTAAATCTGTACGTAACGTCGGTCCGCCATTTGTGGGTGAAGGATTATTCGGATCATAATTCAGCGACAAACTATCACCCGAATTTGTTGGCGAATAAATATTAAGATCATTATTATGGTGAAAATAAAAATTTGTGTTTACAGGACCTGTCGGTGGCCAAGCCGTTGAATTTTGCCAGACATTTTCGCCCATCTGATAATATTGCACAAAAGGAGTTAAATTCCAATTATTGGAAATGGTTCGTAAATGATAATCGAAAAACAAAAGAGCCAGAGAATCATTCCAGTGTGTTGCATTCGGATAACTCAATTCACCCTGAACAGAACTTCCCACTTGCGAAATACCATGCCCGCCATGCACCCACGGACCCATGAGTAGCCGATGTTTATCGCGTACATTCGCAGGCGACAGGGTTCTGAGTCCGTTGAAAAACGGAAGCATTTGTTCGATCGTATGATCGTACCAACCACCGATCATAAAACATGGAACCAAAATACTGTCGGGATAATTCGTAGAATATTCACTATAAGTCCAGACAATATCATGAATTGTGTGCGCCATTAAAATGGGTGATAAACCAAAACCCAGCGCATCTAATTGTTCAACATATTCCGTTCGTAAAACACCGCCCGGAAAATATTCATTATATGTATAGGTAGGTGCAGCGACCAACGGACAAATACATTTTAAATGCGGGGGATTTTTTGTTGCCGTTTGAAATTGCACGCGACCTAATGCAGAGGGTCCCCAGGTTCCGACATTTCCATCGCTCCATGTTTGGGAAGCAATCCATTCAACACAATCATAACCGTCATTTCCGAGCGAAGGAGCGCCCGCGTAAGCTGCGGCAGCCGACCCGTAAAACCCGCGCCAATCAGCAATTACAAATATATAATGACTCGAATCGACATTCATTCCGATCTGCAACGGTAATCCGATGATACGATAAAATTGTCGGTTGTAAGGAGTCTGCACCAAAATCACCGGACCTAGCGTGATGGTCGTAGGTATATATATATCCACCGCCAGTTTTCTCCCGTCAGTCATCGGGATGGAATCTACAACCGGGGTGAGCTGGGCTTGCGATCTTGCTGAAAACAGAATGCAGATGAAGCTGATTAATAAGATTAAATAGGTGTGTTTCATAGGATGAATTACGCTTTTTTCAATTTCAAAGATAAAAAACAAATTACGATCTCGCAAATTTCACCAACATCCTAAAGTTCCCTCTGTCAGCCTCTTTTAATACTTTTAAATAAATGGCCCGTGCATCAAGTGTTTTGTTGAGAGGTCCTGCACCCCAGTTAAAAACCGGTTGGTGAAATATTTTTTCGATTATGATGTCTGCCATCAATCTGCTGTGCAGGCCGTTCCCATTCGGAAAACAATGTATGCTGACAAGCCGGTGCTTAAACCTGATTGAAATTTCATCGGGTGAATAAACATTATTCGGAATCCAATAAATTATATCATCTAATAAGTATTTTAATTCGATTGTGATTTGCCATTTATCAACTCCGATATTTTTATTTGTTTTTCTAAATTCGCCAGCCCAGCCCCACAGATTTCCATACATTTTTTTATGAACCTCTTTAATAAACCCTTCTGTTAATATTTCCTTTTGTTTGAAATTTCGCATTAAAGTCCACTGAATTGCCTCTTCAATATTTTGCTGTTCAAACTCGTCTAATTCCCCCCTGGTTGTGATAGAGGGAATTAGCAAGCCTTCTTTTTCATCTTCATCTAATGGCGTTTGACCTGTAATAAATTTCAATTCTGATCCCATAATATTTTTGGCATTTCTTTTTTAATCATTTCTGTTCGTTCCTGTATCGCTTTTTCTATTCGCTCCCGTGAATTTTCCTGATCTTCAAGTTTCATGGAGTTTGAAGTTCGCATTACAATTTTAGTCGCTAGTTCCATAGCTTTTTTTTCTATCAATGCATCAAGGGAACCATCGTTCGGAACGAAACCGTAAACCAATTGCATATCGAGTGCTTTTGCAACTTCTCTCAAGCTTTTAATTGTGATAGAGCCTTCTGTTTCCCTTGTTTCGGTTTCCAAAATGCTCTGTCGTGTGATGGATAATTTGTTGCCTAACTGTTGCATCGACATGCCAATCGCTTTCCGGATAGCCTTTATCCATCCTGAAGCCGGAGCTTGTGTCCCGGTAAGTGTGGCGAATACCATCATTTTGTGGTTAAGTTGCTGTGTCAATAAGGATTTCGTATTCATCATGTCTAGGTCAGATTCGTTATTTCAACGATAAAAGTAAGGTTTAAGTTTGCAAAAATAAATATAAAGTAATATTATAACCTTACATTTATGAATTAATAGTAAGGTTATAACATGACTATTTCAGTTACATCACCCTTTTTCCTACTTTTGTCAGACATCCAGATAATTCTCGAATTTGAACTCAGCATATAT
>JAHEYM010000355.1 GCA_023251595.1 Bacteroidota bacterium | reverse complement strand
ACATGGAATCCACGGAACGTGGTTGTTGCGGGACAAGATGCTGCCCGATATATTGAAAATGGTATGTATAGATATATTCCGTATAACCGTCTTTTTTTGCAGACAGAGAAAATGGTGATTGATGGTTATGGTGAATTTGAAGCATACCCCAACAGAGATTCTCTTCATTATATAAGTGTATATAAATTATCCGGCATTCCGACTTTGGAAAGAGGCACTTTGAGAAATGTCGGTTATTGCGCTGCATGGAATGTTTTTGTAAAACTTGGTTGGACAGACGATACATATAAAATAGTTGACTCTGAAAAACTTTCTTACGCGGATCTCCTTCGTGCGTATCTCCCTGATTCAAAAAAGAATAATTTAATCGATCGTGTAGCAGAATTTATGGGTGAAGAAAGCGATTCGGAAACCATGAAGAAAATTGAATGGCTCGGAATTTTTGAAGAAGAAAAAGCAGGAATACCCAATGCATCGCCCGCGCAAATACTTCAGCATCTGCTCGAACAAAAGTGGAAATTAATGCCGGGAGAAAAGGATATGATTGTGATGTATCATCATTTTATATATACAATAAATGGTGTAAAAAAAACGCTGAGTTCGAGTTTGGTGGTGAAGGGTGAAGATGAAATAAAAACCGCGATGGCAAAAACCGTCGGTCTCCCGCTCGGCATCGCTGCCCGTTTAATATTAAATGGTAAAATCAATTTAAAAGGCGTCCGCATCCCTGTCGAAAAAGAAATATATGATCCGGTGATGGAAGAACTTCAGAAGTTGGGTATTCACTTTACGGAGAAGGAGTGATGGGTTGAAGAGTTGAAGAGTTGAAGAGTGGAAGAGTTGAAGAGTTGAAGGGTTGAAGGGTTGAAGGGTTGAAGGGTTGAAGGGTTGATGGGTTGATGGATCCTGTAGAGGCGTTGCATGCAACGACTTGAAGGGTTGAAAGGTTTGTTCCGTAGGAACAACGAATATTGTAGCCCCGCCGTGCCTGCCGGCAGGCAAGGGAATTTATTCAGGGGTCGAAGGGAATATTTCTTTTTATACATGGAAATTGGAAATTGGGCGTGGGACATTGGACATTACCTGAACCTCACTGCAATATAACCTTCTTATATAAAACATTTTCTCCATTCTGAATCTTCACAAAATAAACTCCTTTGGCTTCTGTAAATAGATCGAATTGGGTTGTCGTTGAAGTGACCATTTGATGCCGGATTAACGAACCCAAAGAATTGTATATATATACCTCGTTTGTTCCATTCGTATTTACTGTTTTTAAATTTAATATAAAACTTCCGCTATTCGGATTTGGAGAAATATCGGCGTTAAGTTCTGCCGCTGTTTTTGTTTTGGGTGAAGGAGAAGTGAAAGGTGAATGAGTTGAAGTATAAGTGTGTTGTAGCTGTGGTGGCGTGGGATTTCCCAATCTCAAAGTCTGTCTATGGCAGTCTCTGCAATCATCAATAATTCTAATGTCCAGAACATTTTCATCATCGTATTTAAATCCTTCATCCGGATGATCAGGTGTATTTTGCGGACTCATTGTGATTCCACAAGGTGTGATATCTATGGTACTATAGTGACAGGCACTATAACTCACATCAAGAGCGGATGGCTTCAAATCGAATGAGGTTGGCTGATTGTTTGAGAAAATATTGGATCTTGAATATAAAAGTGCGATCATACGTGCTGTAATTTTTGATATTCGAGAATCCGGATGCACCTGATCGTCTGGGCATATACACGTAACACCCCCGATACCATTATCACCACACCACATGTTTGAGTTAACGTTGATGACTCTTCCCGACGAGCAGGTTTTCTGAAAAGCCATGAGTGGAAAGAAATGTAAATGATCATTATCCCATGGGATAGTTACACGATCGAATGCAACAATCTCAGCCCGATAAAAACCCAATGCGGTGACATCCAGAATAGGATTATCAACATCTGCATTACTCATTAAAGAGCCATCAAACTCACCCGTAGCCAATTGTATAATATCATCTTGATTAAATGCCGGTGTAATATTAATACCACCATCATTTAATATGGGTGATTGAGGTAAGATTACTTTATAACCATTAAAGCCACCATAACCGGTGTGGCAAAGACTTGGTGTTGTTGACAAGCTTTGGAACCCAAAACCACCATAAGTTTTTCCACCATTTATAGTCCCTGATGCCCCTGCACCCCAAGCAGAACCAAGGCTACTTAAAATAGAATAATTCAATATATGTTCGTCCCACTGAATAGCTTTCAACAAAGGACCACATTCATCATCCGAAATGATGTTATCAATTCCGTAATATATCATCTGCGGATTAACATTATTGGGATCGCTATCATTTATCAGGTAACGCACTTGTTTCCACATGGTATTTCCGGATAAAACGAGCGCATCATTTCCCTGGTCGACAAAAAAATCAAAATTGCGTCTTCCTTCTCTTGTCCAATATTCACTGTGCCCAATAATGATTAATAACTTTGCATTTTCAATTTCAGAATAATCATCCATGTCCTGATCAGAAATAACATTGACACTAAAACTATTATATGAAGTACCAATAAACCATTTTAAAAATGAATCATAATAAATTGGCGTGCCTCCGAATGGTCTGAAAAAGGAAACAACAGGATAGGTGTCATGATTTCCAGGATCTGGATTTGGTAGTTCATCGTACATGTTATGACCTCCAATATTGCTATATGCTTCGTCAGTATTGGTAGGAATAACAATTACCAAATCGAGCGCTGTTGAGCTTTTATCTCCTTTAATAATTATGCGAATATCGGTAGGAAATAATATATATAAGCCGCTTTTTAGTTCCGATTGATCAGGGACTGTGTATTTAAGCGTAGAAGGTGTCCATTGAAAGCCGACTTCCCAGGCGTTATTATTAAGTTGTGATTGCGCATCCACATTAATAGTTTGCGTGAAAATGTCGATCGGTATTGAGATGTTGGGAACAAAGTTGCCGGAAATATCGACAAGATTGAAATTATTCGTTGCGCTGACGGGAGAGTTTATGAAAAATGTAATTTCTTCACCGGCCCGATAAGATAATTTGTCGGTATAACCGGTAATTAATGATTGACCGAAACTAAGATCAATAATACAGCATAAAATTAAGATATTAAATATATGCAGTTTCATGATGGAGTGATTATGTTTTTAAAATTAATGACACGTAATATTTCCGGAAATTCTGACATTAGGATGTGTTCCAACTGGCTCTGAAGTACGTTCAGCATCGACGTTATCAAATTCGAATTGTAATTTTCCGTGGTTGATTGTCAGCAGAAGTTGCCCTGACAGTGATACAAATTTATCAAAATCTAATTCTGCATCATAAATGTTGTCTATCTCCACTACAGCTTGACCGCTGGTTAAAGTGTCGTTTGACTGCAAATTGTATGTACTCGGTAATATTGGGACCGTTGTGCCGGGTAGTATAAAAGTACACCACCAGGATATACTAGCATTTGAAGTCTTTGCGGCAATATAGTAATTATTTCTATATACAAATTCAGAAATAATCAGAGGTCTAACCTCAAAATTATTGACATAAAATACAGATGATGGTATGACTGCAACATCTTTACTTTCCGAACTTGTTTTCTTTCCATTTTTCGAAAATGCTTCAAGTTTAAAGGTTAATGTTTCAAAGGAGTCATTCACATTAATTAGATAGTCTGCGTTATTTGTATTTAATGTCTGTCCATCAGGCATCGTCCATTGGAAGGAACTGCCATCAGAAGAGGTATTGGTTAAATGTACCGTTTCCCCTGCTATATATTCACTTTTATCTGTCACGAACCTTGCTGTTGGTTCTTGCTGACAACTAACAATTGTTATGACAAATAGAAGCGTCATAAATGTAGTAATAATTGTTTTCGTTCGTATCATAAGTTGAAGAATTAATGACAAGTAATATCACCTGAAATTATAACATTGGGATGACTGCCAGTTGGCGATGAGGTATGAACAGCATCAATATTATTAAATATACAATGCAATTTGCCGTTGTTAATTGCAATTTGGACTTGTCCTGAAACAGATATATATTTATTAAAATCACGTTCAGCATCGTAAATGTCTTCTATCACAATTTTTGCCTGTCCAGTGACTAAAGTGTCACTTTCTACTAAGTTGTAAGTTAAAGATGTCGATGGGGCCACATTACCATATAAATATATACAACAGCCCCATCTTAAACCTAATTTGTCTATGGTTGCATATATAAAATACTTGTCGGTGAGTGCACCTTTCGAAAGATAGAATGGGCGCAATGATATGTTTCCAACCGAGAAGACTGAAGATGGAATAACAGAAATATCGGAACTCGTGGAATTCGTTTTCTTTCCATTTTTCGAAAATGCTTCAAGTTTAAAGGTTAATGTTTCAAAGGAGTCATTCACATTAATTAGATAGTCTGCGTTATTTGTATTTAATGTCTGTCCATCAGGCATCGTC
>JAHEYM010000354.1 GCA_023251595.1 Bacteroidota bacterium | reverse complement strand
ACAGAATTACAGAATACATGGAGTGAATAAAAAATCCACCGCAAAATATATTAATATACCATAATATTTTGAAGTATATCCTCTTCAATAATGTCGGCTTTCCTTTCACAGTAAATGTATCGAGTGCTGATGTATGATCGTCTTTTCGGTTGAAGCCATGATGAAAATAATGAATCTTTCGATAAATAGTAATCGGTACCAATATCGGCAGTAAGACAACGCTTCCCCAGAAATCATTCAACCAAATACTTTTCGGAAATAACTTTTTGTGAGAAGCCTCATGTCCGACGATATAGAAACGGTAGAACCAGAGACCCTGGAAAAGTAGAAGAGGAGGGTAAAGAAGCCATTTTATTCCGGGATTAATGTCGGAATAGATTAAATATACAGCAGCGATGCTGTTCAATATGAAGATTGAAATTGTTTCGAGGATGAGGAGGGTGTTGCGGGACATATTTTCCAGACTGCAGGATAAAGTTAATGATTTTTTTTTCAGCTCCCAATTCTCTACTTTCACCCAAAATCTAAAGACGATGCAAACGAGACGTGATTTTCTGAGAAAAGCCACTGTGCTGGGCGGTGCTGCCGGCGGTGTTCTGATGCTTGATATGATTGGGATGGAGGCGGTTCATGCGGCTGCTGCGAAAGTGTCACACTTAACGCCTACGCAAGCGGCACAAGACGAAGATTTCTGGTTTAGTATCAGGGAAGCGTACTCGGTTTCTCCTGCAATCCTGAATCTCAACAATGGCGGGGTTAGTCCACAGCCGATCGTTACTCAGAATGCTTTAGACCGTTTTGTGCGGATTGCGAATGAAGGTCCCGCGTATTATATGTGGCGTACTCTGGGTGATGGAAGGGAAACGATTCGCACGAAATTGGCTGAACTGGCAGGTGTTTCGCCCGAAGAAATAGCGATTAACCGCAATAGTTCTGAAGCACTCGAAACGATAATTTATGGTTTGGATATGAAAGCGGGCGATGAAGTCCTCACAACCACGCAGGATTACCCGAACATGATGAATGCCTGGCATCAGCGAGTGAAGCGTGATGGCGTAGTGGTGAATCAGGTAAAAATTCCAGTGCCTCCAAAGAGTTTTGATGAAATTGTGCAGATTTTCAGAGCAGGAATGACACCGAAAACAAAGATTGTTCATTTATGTCACATGATTAATCTTTCGGGACAAATTCTCCCCGTCGCTGCTATTGCGGATATGGCGCATGAACATGGTTGCGAAGTGATTTGCGATGCGGCACATACATTCGCGCATATAGATTATAAAATAACGGATCTGCATTGCGATTATTTCGGGACGAGTCTGCATAAATGGCTTTGCGCTCCGTTCGGTACGGGTATGTTGTGGATTAAAAAAGAAAAGATTGGAAAAATCTGGCCATTATTCGGTGCGCCAAAAGATTTTAATATGGAAGATATAAGAAAATTCGAACATCTTGGTACACGCTCGTTTCCGATCGAATTGGCGATCGGCACATCGATCGATTTTCACAATGGGATAGGTGCAAAGAGAAAAGAAGAACGTTTACGTTTTCTCACGCATTATTGGGCTGAGCGTGTTTCAGCGATGCCAAAAGTGAAAATGAATACTTTATTGAAACCTGAAATGTCCTGTGCCATTGCAAACTTTGGTATTGAAGGAATGGAGCCGGGAAAAATCCAAGAGAAATTATTCGCTGATTCAAAAATATATACAACAACAATTAATCACGATGAAATAAAAGGGGTTCGTGTAACACCACATGTATATACATCGCTGAAGGATTTGGATTATTTTGTTCGTGCTGTCGAAAAAATAGCAAAAAGCTGAGGCACGAGTTATGAGTTATGAGTTATGAGTTATGAGTTATGAGTTATGAGTTATGAGTTATGAGTTATGAGTTATGAGTTATGAGTTATGAGTTATGAGTTATGAGTTATGAGTTATGACGGTGCGAAATTCTCGAAGATTTAATACAATTTCAATGAAAACAAAAAATATATTTTAAATTAAATATATAACTTATCTTATTTGAAAACAAAACAATTATTAATGGTTTCTCTGATAATGCTATTATGCTGTGGGGGCTATGCTCAGTCTGAAAAAACGAAGTATTATTTTGTGACAACAAAAGATACAGTGTTTTGCAAGTCATTAAGTTATGGAACAAATATGCAAGGTTACCTCAACATGTTGGATTATGTTGACCTTGCCGGAACTAAAACAGTTTTGAAAGGGAAGAAGGATGTTCCGGAAGTTATGACTATCCACTTGGATACTGTGACGTTTGATAAGATACCACAAAAACCCGATAAACCTGATAGTTATATCACTTACTGTAGGAGAGTAGTTGATGGTAAATTAAAGGTTTATTTACAACAGCAGGGGTCCAGAACTACTACTCACACAGAATATTCGTCAGCCCCGCTAGGGTATGCACGAAACTCTTCAGTATCAAGTCCCGCTCCCGGAATCGTTGAAAATTCTGTTGCACGTGAAGGACCGAGTGGGAGTTACAGGTTTTTTCTAAAGATGCCGAACGGAACATATTATAGGATCAATGATAAGGATAATATCAAAAATTTTATTAAGCCTTACTTGCTAAAATGTAAAGAATTTGAAAATACTTATAAAGGTGATTTCGGTACAAAAGAAACTCCTTTTATGGAAATGATAACGTTATACAACTCGTTGTGCAAATGAGAAGAATTGTTTAAAAAGTTTTTATATCTATTTCATCACCCTATAATTCTTATACTCACCAATTCTATACCCGGTGATGTCTTCTATTAAATGAAGTAGTTTATATTTGAGACTGTATTTGCGTTTTCGTTCATCAAAATTGAATTCCCAGTTTTTATCTGCAATTCTTTTTTGCATGACGGCTGGATGAGTTCCTCCAAATCGTTTTAATGATTCGATGGCTGAATAATCGAATTCTTCCTTTTGTTTGATATTGTTTTTCACCCATTCGTCGTCGTGCCAAAGAGAATGAAAATATTCTTGTTTGGACTGTTGATTTGAAGGGGGCTTCACCCAACCATAATGAAAAATTCTTGCATTTGTTTTCACCACTCTGATGATTCTATCATCAATTCTGAATCCTTGAGCATCGCGGAAAGAATGAAGTCCGGGGAGATTTTTCAGGACGCGAATTTCATTGCGATACCAACGTCTTGAATTCGCTATATAATCGTAGGAACCATAAAAATGATTATATTTTAATAACAACCCTTCTATTTTTTTATTGTGAAGATGTTTCTCCATATCTGACTTCAAGGTAGCCAAATCATTTTCATGTACTACTTCGTCTGCCTGAAGATAAAATACCCAATCGGTATCGGGAGACACAGCTTTTAATGCTTTATCAGTTTCAACTGCGAGCACTCTTCCATTTTTTCTTAAACTATCGTCCCAAACGGTATCGATAATTCTTATTTTATCGGGATTAATTTTCGCAACCATTTCGCGGGTTCCGTCTTCGGAATTTCCAACGGCAATTACAAACTCATCAACGAGAGGAAGAATTGATTTTATAGATTCTACAACAGGGTAATCGTATTTAATTGCATTTCTGACAAAAGAAAATCCGGTGATTTTCACTTTCGCAATTAATAAATTCCGGTATAATTAAAAGGAGTAATCGCGAGTAGTTTTTTACGAAGCTCATCCGGAATATCAAGTTGATTAATAAAAGCGGTCATCTCTTCTTTTCCGGGAGGTTTATTTCCCCGTGTAAATGATTTTAATTTTTCGTAAGGATCAGGAAAGCCCTCTTTGCGGAGAATAGTTTGAATGGCTTCCGAAACGACGACCCAATTATTCTCAAGATCCGCATTCAAAACTTCTTCATTCAAAGTTATTTTATTCAAACCTTTCAACAAAGATTTAATCGCAATGATAGTGTGAGAGAAAGGAACGCCGATATTACGAAGAACTGTAGAGTCAGTGAGATCGCGTTGCAGACGGGAGATCGGGAGTTTAGCAGAGAAATGTTCAAACAACGCATTGGCAATTCCGAGATTCCCTTCAGAGTTTTCGAAATCGATCGGATTAACCTTATGTGGCATGGCAGACGATCCCACTTCACCCGAAATAATTTTTTGCGCGAAATAACCCATCGAGATATACATCCATATATCTCTGTCTAAATCGATGAGAATATTATTTATTCTTTTAACAGCATCACAAAGTGCTGCGAAATTATCGTAAGGCTCAATCTGAGTGGTGAATTTAGTTCTGGATAAACCGAGATCTTTTTCTACAAAATGAGTTGCAAATAAATTCCAATCTATATCGGGATAGGCAGCAACATGTGCGTTGAAATTTCCTGTGGCTCCGCCGAATTTAGCGGAGATTGGAATTTGCAACATCATCGTATATTGCTGTCTCAATCTTTCGGCAAAAACATTTATTTCTTTTCCGAGACGGGTAGGGGATGCGGGTTGACCGTGTGTGCGTGCAAGCATCGGCACATCTTT
>JAHEYM010000353.1:3665-4502 GCA_023251595.1 Bacteroidota bacterium | reverse complement strand
GTGACCGATAAAGAAGGAAAATTAACGGTTTACGAAGCAAATCATATTATTATTGCCACGGGTGCAAGGTCGAGAGAACTGCCAAATCTCAAACAAGACGGTAAAAAAATTATCGGTTACAGGGAAGCGATGATTCCGGAAAAGATGCCTGCATCGATGGTCATTGTGGGTTCGGGTGCAATCGGTTCGGAGTTCGCGTATTTCTATAACTCGATGGGAACCAAAGTTACGCTGGTCGAGTTTCTGCCAAGCATTGTCCCTGTTGAGGATGAGGATGTTTCGCAAACTCTTCTCAGAAGTTTTAAGAAATCGGGAATGACGGTGATGGTTGATTCAACCGTTGAATCTGTTGACACGAGCGGAGCTCTTTGCAAAGTGAGCATTAAATCACCAAAAGGTATTGAAGTGGTTGAAGCCGAAGTTGTTCTCTCGGCAGTCGGCATCACTGCGAATATCGAGAATCTGGGACTTGAAGATGTTGGCGTAATTACCGACAAGGGAAAAATAATAGTGAATGCATATTATCAAACAAATATTCCGGGCGTTTATTCAATCGGCGATTGTATTCCCGGTCCCGCGTTGGCGCACGTCGGTTCTCATGCAGGAATTATTTGTGTTGAAAAAATTGGAGGGATGAACCCGAAACCGATGGATTTCAATAATATTCCCGGATGTACATATTGTCAGCCTGAAATTGCCTCGGTCGGTTATACAGAGAAGAAGGCGAGAGAAGCAGGTTTCGAACTCAAGATCGGTAAATTCCCCTTCACAGCATCCGGAAAAGCAAGTGCCGGCGGACATACGGAAGGTTTTGTGAAAGTAATTTTTGATGCTAAA
>JAHEYM010000353.1:0-3655 GCA_023251595.1 Bacteroidota bacterium | reverse complement strand
GGCGCACACATGATCGGTGCAAATGTAACCGAGATGATCGCAGAAGTAGTGGTAGCAAGGGAATTGGAGACGACAGGTCATGAGATTATCCGTGCCGTTCATCCGCATCCCACCATGTCGGAGGCGATTATGGAAGCAGTGGCTGCGGCTTACGGTGAAGTGATTCATATATAATTATATATTTTATTATTTTACTGCCCCCGGGGTACTATGTGCGGAATAACAGGCGTATTCGCTTTTTCACCCAAGGGAAAAAACTTCTTCGATAAAATCGGGGAATCTTGTCATACGCTCGAGAAAAGAGGTCCCGATGGCGGGGGAACTTTTTCTGAAAATAATGTTGCTTTAGGTCATCGTCGTCTTGCTGTGATCGACACAAGCAATGCCGCGGCTCAGCCATTTACTGACGAGTCGGGAAGATATGTGATTGTGTTTAATGGTGAATTTTTTAATTATCTTGAACACCGGACTCAACTTGAATCGGCAGGTGTGAAATTCCGGACCACAAGCGATACGGAGGTGCTTCTGCATCTTTTCAGCAAAAAAGGAATGGCTTGTATCGAAGATGTGAACGGATTTTTCGCATTTGCAGTTTATGATAAAAAGGAAGAAGTTCTTTATCTCGCGAGAGATCGGGCTGGAATTAAACCGTTGTTTATTTATCAGGATGAGGACGCTATTTGTTTCGCTTCGGAGATGAAAGCATTGATGGCTTACGGAATTGAACGTGAGATTGATTTCGTTTCGTTAAATATATATCTGCAATTAAATTATATTCCGGCGCCGCAAAGTATTTTCAAAAATGTCAGGAAATTAAAAGCGGGACATTATCTTGAGATTCGTAAAAAAAATATTGTTGAAAAAGAATATTATCAAATTCCTTTTCACGAAGATAATGGATATCCCGAAGAAGTTAATGCGTATTCCGGTATGCAGAAGAAGTTACGCGAATTGATGGATCGATCGGTAGAACGACGTTTGGTTTCTGATGTTCCGCTTGGCGCATTCCTGAGCGGTGGACTCGATTCTTCGGTGATTGTTGCCTTGGCGGCACAAAAAGTTCCGCATCTGAAAACCTTTTCGATCGGTTACAAAGATGAAGTGGCATTTGATGAAACCGAATATGCAAAACTGGTGGCAGATAAATATAATACAGATCATACAATTTTTTATTTAACAAATGATGATCTGTTTTCCAATCTTCATGAAGTGCTTGAATATATAGATGAACCATTTGCAGATTCATCCGCATTGCCATTGTATATCCTGAGTAAAGAAACTGCAAAACATGTAACTGTTTCGCTTTCGGGAGATGGTGCTGATGAACTTTTCGGAGGATATAATAAACACGGAGCCGAACTGATCGCAAGAACAAGTAAATTTTCTTCACTCTTAAAATTCTCCGCTCCGTTTTTGGACAAATTACCAAAATCACGTCAACCCGGTTTTGGAAACAGAATACGACAACTGCATCGGTTTGCAGAGGGGATGCGGCTTTCACCGCAGGATCGTTACTGGCGTTGGTGCGCATTTGTGAACGAATCGGATGCAACAGCACTCCTCCTGAATTGCGGGAATGAAACTGAATATAATGAGAGGAAGAAGGAGATTTTAAAACATATTCATGGTGAAGTGAGTCTGAATGATATTTTATATACCGATATGCAGTTGGTGCTTCAAAACGATATGCTGGTGAAAGTGGATATGATGTCAATGGCGAACAGTCTGGAAGTCAGAACGCCTTTTCTGGATTACGAAGTAGTGAATTTCGCGTTTTCTACTCCTTCCGTTTTCAAATTAGACAGGGTGGGAAGAAAGAAAATATTAGCGGATGCTTTTAAATCTTTGTTGCCGGAAAAAATTATCACCCGAAAAAAACAAGGATTTGAGGTACCTTTGCTCCAATGGTTCAGAAAAGATTTACGTATGCTGATCGAAAAGGAATTGTTAAATGATGAATTTATTACAGAACAAAAAATATTCAACCTAAATGAAATCAGAAAATTGAAAGTACAAATGTTCTCAAAGGATCCCGGAGAAGTGCATGCTCAGATTTGGGGATTGATTGTATTTCAATACTGGTGGAAGAAATATATAGGGGTTAGTGGTTAGGTGTTAGGTGTTAGGTGTTAGGTGTTAGGTGTTAGGTATGAGGTATATTGCAAATATAAATAATTTAATTTAATATTTTTATTATTCACTATTCACTAACCCGTAATCCCTAACCCCGAAATCGTGCCTAAAATACTCCGTATCATAAATCGTTTAAATGTTGGGGGACCGACTTTTAACGCGGCTATACTCACACGTTATCTTTCTCCTGAATTTGAGACTATGCTTTTATCGGGAATGAAAGATGAAGATGAAGAAAGTTCGGAATATATTCTCGATGATTTTCATGTTAAACCTATATATATACCTAACATGCGGCGTTCGATCAGTCCGCTGAAAGATTATCAATCGTATACAAAAATTTGCAATATCATCAAAGATTTCAGACCCCACATTGTGCATACGCATGCAGCGAAGGCTGGTACACTGGGGCGTCTGGCGGGTTACGCATGTAAAGTTCCCGTTGTGCTTCACACTTTTCACGGACATGTTTTTCATTCTTATTTCGGGAAAGCGAAGACTGAACTTTTCATTAAAATAGAGAGATATCTCGCAAAAAGATGTACAAGAATTATTGCCATCAGCGAAATTCAAAAGAAAGAGCTTACTGACGTTTATCGGATTTGTCATGAAGATAAAGTTGTCGTAATTCCCTTAGGTTTTGATCTTGATAAATTCAGCGAAAACAGAAAAGAGAAACGTGAACGATTTCGGAAAGAGTTTTTACTTGACGAGGATGAAGTTGCAGTCGGAATTATCGGACGTCTGGTTCCAATTAAAAATCATTCTTTGTTTGTCGATGCTTTTTTCAGATTGAAGACCGCTTCCTCCAAAAAAATAAAAGCATTTATTATTGGAGACGGGGAAGAAAGGCAAAATCTTGAACAATTGTTGACCCAAAAGGGTTTATCGTTCACTGATTTTAAAAGTAAACCAATTAAAGCAGATGTGACTTTCACATCCTGGCGCAGAGATATTGACGTGGTGATGACGGGCTTGGATATAATCACTTTGACTTCCGATAACGAAGGAACCCCTGTCAGCCTGATCGAAGCTCAGGCAGCAGGAAAACCGATCGCAACGACCAATGCCGGCGGAGTGTGTGACACAGTCAAACCGGGTTTTTCCGCTTTCGTTACACCACCGGGAGATGCAGAATCGCTGGCTCATAATCTACTGCAACTCTCTGAAAGCCTTGATTTAAGAGAAAAAATGGGGTTGGAAGGGATGAATTTCGTCTCGCAAAAGTTTCATTATCAGCGATTAGTGGAAGAAATGAGGAACCTTTATAAAACATTACTTGAGGAAACGATCATAAATGTGTAGCTTTGTATCTCATTGAAAAGCACTCTATGTTCAGGCGCATCCTGATTATTGCACCCCTTTTTTACCTTACGGCATGCAATGTTTTCAATCCGAACGACATGTTTAAAACGTCGGCAGGGTATAAGTTTGCCGATTCACTAATCTCAAATTTTACTGAATATAAACTGGCACCGAACGATAAGATTGAATTTTCTCTCTTCACAAATCAGGGATACAA
>JAHEYM010000352.1 GCA_023251595.1 Bacteroidota bacterium | reverse complement strand
TTGTATCTTTTGCAATTGTAAATTCCGAAACAGCTTCAATAATTTTTTGGTAGCCGGTACAACGACAAATATTTCCTGAAAGTGCATCTTTTATTTCATCCAAATAAGGATGAGGATTTTCTTTTACGAATGAGAGTGCAGTAATTAACATTCCCGGGGTACAGTAACCACATTGAACAGCTCCTTTTTCAATAAATCGTTTTTGAAGATCGTGTAATTCATTTTCTGTTGCAATACCTTCGATTGTGGTGATATGGGCGTTTTCATAACGCAGCGCAGGAGCGATGCAACTCAGAATAGGTTCACCATCGACCATCACCGTACATGCACCACAACTACCCTGATCACAGCCTTTTTTAGTACCGGTAAGATTTGCTTTATCCCTTAAAACATTAACCAGCAGCTCATGTTCTTCAACCAGAAAATGATGAAGTTGATTATTAATATATAAATTCAGTTGTTGCATATTAAATCATATTTGCGCCAATATTTTTCCCCCCATCTACATAAATTACTTGTCCGGTAATAAATTGTGTTTTTTCCGCCGCAAGAAATGAAACCACGTTTGCTACATCTGCAGCAACACCCATTTTTTTTGTGGGTTGGGCTGCAATTAATTTATCCAAAACTGATTTCTCCAATTTCTGAGTGAGTGGTGTATCAATTAATCCAGGTGCGACTGCATTTACATAAACATTATATTTTCCGAGTTCCAGAGCAAGAACTCTCGTCAATGCCACTACACCGGCTTTTGATGCTGCGTAATTTGACTGACCTGCGTTTCCAAGCCAGGCGCGGGAAGCAATATTAATGATACGACCTGAGTTTTGAGTTTTCATTATTTTCGCCGCCTGACGACACATAATCCAGGTACCACGAAGATTCACATTGATGACCGCATCGAACTCATCGAGAGTCATATTCCAAATCATTTTATCTTTTGTAATTCCGGCATTATTCACGACCACATCTATTTCTCCGCCGATCTCAAGTGATTTCTCAAACAAATTCATTACCTCACCCTCATCACAAATATTGCATGATATATATTTGCAGTTACCAGTGCCAAGTTCCGCTTCAACCAGCATACCATTTACAAGATCGGTGTCTGCAAGTATTACGAAAAAACCATCATTCTTTGCTTGTTGAGCAATGGCTTTCCCGATTCCTTTAGATGCACCCGTTACTATCAACAAAGGCTTCTTCATATTCATTTAATGTATTTTCTTCATTTATTTGTTTACCACTTGAAACCGCTACAATTTTGGAAATAATTCCAAGCGCAATTTCCGCCGGTCCATTTTGACCGATGTTATATCCCATAGGCATATCCACAGAATTTAATTCTTCTTCCGAACAAACATTTTGATTTAAAAATTTTTTTCTGGTGATGATAATTTTCCTTTTGCTGCCGATCATTCCCAAATATCCCAATTTTTTCCCAATATAGTGCGCGAGTATTTCCCTGTCATATTCGTGAAGATGCGTAGCAATGACGATATAGGTATCTTCATCCGTTATAATTTCAGAAAAAGCTTTGTGATGAGACAAATTTAATTTTTCAGCGGTGACGTCCGTAATTTTACTGAGCAATTCATAACGTTCATCAACAATTACGGTTTTGAAATTAAGTTTATTTGCAAAATAAGCTATGTGAGAACCGATATGACCTGCACCAAAAATTATTAACTGTTTTGTCCGGAGAATCGGTTCAATAAATATTTTAACAGTTCCCCCACAACACATTTCTTCTTTAATCAGATTATATTCATACAGTCCCGATTCTTTTTTTTCAATTGCATTGACGGCATCTTCAGTCACTTTCAACTCAATCCTACCTCCACCGATCGTACCATAGGACACTTGCGACTTCCACACCAACATCTTCGCACCGGACTTAAGCGGCGTAGAACCGCTGGTAGAAACGATTGTGCAGAGAGCAATCTCCTCCCTCTTCTTAATTGTATTATTTATTATGTCAATTAACTGTTTCATTCTTAAAATATTTCATATAATCCGCCGGTGTATTAATATTTGCCAGAATACGAGGATCATTTGTATTTACTTTATTGCAATAAAATGATTCTAATACATCTCTAAAATTAGCCTGCTCATTCTTTTCATTATAAATAGCATGCAAAATCTCAGCTGACAAAAGCACAGGATGTCCTTTTTGTTCCTCCCAACAAGGAACCACATACGAATTACTTTTTACGGCTTTCATCATTTGGCTTAATAATCCGGCCGTAGTAAAGGGATTATCAATATTCTGAATAAATGTGGCACGTGAATTATCGGTGGCAAAAGTGCCAATCCTGATGCTGTTAAATTTTCCGGATTCAGGATAATAATTTATTTTAATATTGATATTCAGCTTATCCGAATATAGTTTTGTCGTCTCGGAAATTTCCCGTTCCAATTCAAAATTCGTAACAATCACGAAATCAATAATTCCGGCTTCATTATATACAGACAACAATTTTTGAAGAAAAGAGAATGAGTTATTAAAAGGAATGCAAGCCTTAGGCGATCCAAATCTTTGCGATTTGCCTGCCGTAAGAATAATAGCTGAAAATAAATTTGGGAGGGTTTCCATGATTTAATTTGTCAACTCCCTGTATATTGCACTTTCTGACCAATATGGGAAAGTCCAATCAGAGCGTCCTTTGTTCCAAATATTTCGGGCAAATATGATAATTCATCTTCACAACTTTTTCCTTCTTCAATCAATTTATCAGCAATCTTCAATGCAATCGGTGCTTTATAAGAAATTGTTTTACAGAGTTTTGTTGCTTCCTCTTCCGGAACCATTGTATCATGAACTTTATGAGCCAGAATATCATTCAAAGAATTAAACTCAAAAAAATCCTTGATGGCAGTCCATTTTTTATTTAATGTATGATGTTGACGTTCCGGTATAACAATATGATCATTCAAAATTTCGAACATCTGATCATCTGAAATAATTTGATCTATTAGTCCGATCTCAAATGCCTCTGTGGCAGATAACATCTTGCCTGTGTGAATAAGATATTTGCTTAATGCCTTTCCAATTCTTCTGGAACTGCGTTGTGTTCCGCCCAGTCCGGGAAATATACCGATTCCGGTTTCCGGGAACGCCATAATTGCAGAGGGTACAGCCACAATAATATCAGCACAAAGTGCGAGTTCGAGACCACCGCCAAAAGTTAATCCATTTAAAACGGCCACGATTCTTTTTGGAGAATGATCGATCATCTCGAAAACTTTCTGTCCGAATCGTGTGAAAGAAATAATATTTTCTATGGTTTTATTCTCCATATTTTTTACGAAAAACTTCACATCAGCACCGGCAACAAAAGCTTTACCTGACCCCGTAATCAATATATTTTTGATTCCTGAATAACTATTTGCTTCTTTGAATTTCTCAAAAAGCTGATCCATCGTCTCCTGATCGAGCGAATTGAGAGATTCGGGATTAGATATTGTGATCACTGCATTTCTACCGGTTTTTCCCAGCGTGACCAATTCCAATTTCCAATCAGAACTATCTACCGTAATCGGTTTTCGAAGCAGGACTTTTTCAGTAATTAATTCACACAGACGTTCAACCTCAGTTTCTCCATATCGAATCATCAGTTCAACGGGACCTTTTTTCCATTTTAATCCGATTCGCGCACCCCTGTTAAGATCCGTAGCAGAACAGACTTTTTCTTCTATAAGTTGAGTAGAAATAAAAAATATTATACCAAGCATTCTTTCACCAACCATTTTCCGGATTTTCTGATCAACAGAAAAATTGCCTGATATATTCCAGGGTAAATTACTGTCACTTTGCTTACGTAGTTTATCGGAAGGAATATATAAATCTCCAAATATCTGAAGTGTTTTTTGTGAGTGATATGCAATCGGAACTCCGGTAGCATTCATGAGTGCGAATGGACCCATTGTAATTCCAAATATTTCACAACAGACTGAATCGATAGTAGGAATATCTGCAATGTCTTCCTCTAAAATCCGACAGGCTTCATTTAACCATGGAACAAAATAGCGATTCACAGCAAATCCGTGGGAATCCTTGCAGGTGATAACATCCTTACCTGATTTGTAACAAAAGGATTGAATGGATTGAAGCACTTCTCTTGATGTTTGTTCTCCCGCAATTATTTCTACCAGACGATTTTTTGCGGCATGATAAAAATAATGTAGTCCCAAAAAACGCTCAGGATATTTAACAGCTTTTGACAGATCATTAACGGAGAAAGAGGAAGTATTTGTCACCAAAATGGTGTCGGCAGGGACAAGCTCGGAAACGGTTTTAAAAAGATCATATTTTACATTAAAATCTTCAAATATTGCTTCCACAACCAGATCACATATAGTTAAACCGTTATAATCATCGGTCAGAATTGTATGTTCGATAAAACTATCGACTTGTGATCCGGAAAATATTTTTCTGTCAATTGCATCAGACCAGGAAGATTTAATTTTAGCGAGGCCTTTTTTTGCCAATTCAATATTTTTATCTGCAATAACAACGGTA
>JAHEYM010000351.1:3368-4534 GCA_023251595.1 Bacteroidota bacterium | reverse complement strand
CAGGCTGATCTCGCCAAGGCAATGCTTAGTATTAATGCAGCCAAAGGTTTTGAATACGGTTCAGGATTTATGGCTCAGGGAATGAAAGGTTCTCAACATAATGATTTCTTCTTTTTGAAAAAAGCACCAAAAGCCCGATCGGCTAAGTCATCACTACTACTCTCGACGATATCAAATTATTCAGGTGGAATTCAGGGTGGGATTTCTAATGGTGAAGATGTATATTTTAATGTAGCTTTTAAACCTGCTTCCACAATCATGAGACGCCAACCTTCGTTTGATGTTGCCGGAAATGAAGTAATTCTGGAAGGCAAAGGTCGTCATGATCCCTGTATTGTTCCCCGTGCGGTGTCAGTCGTAGAAGCAATGGCAGCATTGGTAATTATTGATCACATCTTAAGAGCCAACACTAATCTGTAATTTATTATATACTATGAATAAAAACTTAGCGCCTTCGCGTCTTCGTAGCTCAAATATTTTTTCTTCGTGTCTTTTTATGCTTTTTATTTTATATGGTTTTAGTTCCTTTTCACAAACTTCCGATTGTCCCAAATCGGAAAATAAAAAAGCAATCGCTTTGCTGGAACAGGCTTCACATCAGGCAAAAACAGGGACGAGTCTCGCAACTATTCGGCAAACAATCGATAAAGCTCTTGCCGAAGATCCTGAATTTATAGATGCTTATTTATTATTGGGTGATGTTGCAATGCAAAAAGGGGTATGGAAAGAAATGGAAAATAATTATCTGAAAGTAGTGACGGCCTGTCCGGATCTCTCCCCAAAAGCCTGGTATTATCTTGGTCGTTATTATTTTGATAATCAGAAATATGATGACGCGGTAAAATATCTGAAAGGATTTTTGAAGTTTGAAAAGAAATCTACACTTCCCGATCAGAAAATGGATTCTTTATATACACAATCTGATTCGGTTCTTTCACTTGCTAAATTTTATGCCGAAGCTTTTAAGAATCCTGTTCCGTTCGATCCCAAACCTATTCCGAATGTCTGCACGAATGAAGATGAATATTTACCGCTTTTATCGCCCGACAACGATTATTTATATTTTATTCGCAAATATCAAAAACAAAAAATGGGTGATCTGATCCCTACCCTCGTAGAGGATTTTACATTGAGCAAAAGAACGAATGGAATTTTCGACAAAGGCA
>JAHEYM010000351.1:0-3358 GCA_023251595.1 Bacteroidota bacterium | reverse complement strand
TAATCAAGGGGCTGCAACAATTTCTATTGACAACAAACATCTTTTTCTGACGATTTGCAAACCGGCAAAAAGAGGTGTAATGAACTGTGATATATATACATCTGATTATGAAAATGATCAATGGTCGGAAATTCGAAATATGGGTCCGGTAGTGAACGACAGTGTGCAATGGGACTCGCAACCTTCTCTTTCACCCGATGGAAAAATATTATATTTTGCCAGTATCCGTGACGGAGGAATTGGGGGTATCGATTTATATAAAACGGTGAAAGATTCGAACGGTGTTTGGGGTAAACCAATAAACCTGGGATCGAATATCAACACATCCGGAAATGAAAAATCGCCCTTTATTCATCCCGATGGAAAAACATTATATTTTTCTTCAACCGGTTGGTCAGGCATGGGTGGATACGATATTTTCTATAGCAAAATGGATGATAAAGGTAACTGGGGAAAACCCAAAAATATCGGTTATCCGATTAATTCGCCAGACGATGATTTAGGATTTATTGTAAGTACCGATGGCAAGATCGGATATTATGCTTCCAACAAACTGCATGGCAATGGGGGTTACGATGTATATTATTTTGATCTTTATCCTGAAGCCCGCCCCGACAAGGTTTTATTTGTGAAAGGTGATCTGAAAGAGAAAGGCAGCGATCAGCATTTAAATGCCCGTGTGGAATTAAAAAATGTAGATACAAAGGAAGTGGTTGAAGTGCCTGTAGATTCTGTGACCGGAAAATTTGTTTCAGTGGTGAGATTTAATGGTGATTATATTATGACGGTTAAAAAACAAGGTTATGCTTTCACTTCTCAATATTTTTCTCAAAAAGATTCTTTGCTTGAAAAACCCTCGACGGTTGAATTAAAATTAGATAAGGTAGAAATAGGTAAATCATATAAATTAAATGACATATATTTCGAAACAAATTCTTTCGAATTAAATACCACATCGAAACAGGTTATCGATGACTTTGTGGATTTTCTGACAGAAAATCCTTCTGTGAAAGTTTCTATTAACGGACACACAGATAATGTGGGCGATCCGGGAAGTAATCAGATATTATCCGAAAATCGTGCGAAAGCAGTTTATGAATATATTATTCAGAATGGAATTTTTGCGGGCAGACTCAGTTATAAAGGATATGGGGAATCCTCTCCGGTGGCTGTAAACACCACCGATGCGGGCCGTGCGCAGAACCGCAGAACCGAATTTTTCATTTTAGAGAAATAGTGCTACCTTTGCTTTCGCAATAGCAAAGATAATGCGGAAACCCACCCCTGCCCCTCAACCCACCCCTGCCCCTCCGAGGAGGGGAATGCTCTTCTTCGCAATACTCTTTCTCCTCACTCTTTCTCTTTCTGTTTTTGGTCAGGGGGGTGCGAATTGCGATTCTGCTTTGGCACATCCTATCAGTATTCCGTTCAATGCTGCGGGTGAAACCACATGCGGAATGGGTAATGATTTTACCGACACAAATACGGTCGCCTGCGGAAATATTTCTTATCTTGGGGGAGAAGACAAAGTATATGAATTTGTTGCTCCCACCAGCGGAAATCTCCAAATTAGAATAACTTCCAATTCAACATATATAGGCATTTTTGTATATCGTGGCTGTCCCTCAAACGGTAGTTGCATCGCGAGTTATTCTGATGCGCTGGGCTCGAAAAACCTTACATTTTATGCCGTTGCAGGTTACGATTATTATATAATAATTGATACGTGGCCATCACCCGACTGTATTACAAGTTATAATATTTTTGTTGGTGAACCACTTGCACCGACTATTCAGGATTGCGCCGGTGCAATTAAGATCACGTCCTGCACCTATGATCAACCTGACACCTTGCGTGGTTCCGGAAATATTCAAAATGAAATTGATCAGGCAACAACTTGTTTAAGTCACGGTGAAGAAAATGATATTTGGTACACATGGACAGTTCAACAAACCGGAAATGTAAATCTTCTTATACGTCCTTACGATTTAGTTACCAATGATTACGATTTGGTCGTATATAATATTACTACTAACGGTTGCGCGGGAATTTATTCGCTCTCATCGCCACAGGTAAGTTGTAACAATTCTCCTAATCCGGGTGAAACGGGACCGAACGGTGGTTCTTTGCTAAATTTCCAGAACAATTTTGGGACACGTTTCAATGACACCATTCATGTTGTCGCAGGAGAAACTTACGCATTGCTTGTTAATTACACGATTAATTTCGGCGTAACTCAACAAGGGTATATGCTGGATTTCTGTAGTTCTACCGCGTTAATTTATGATAGCGTTCCGCCAAAAATAATTGCAGTTGATACTGTGACAACGTGTAACGATTCCGTTTTGCGAATTCATTTTAATGAAAGAGTTTTGTGCAGTTCATTGCAACCATCCGATTTCATGGTTTCAGGACCCGATAATATTCTTCATCCAGTTACCGCCGTTCAGTGTGCAACAAATTCTGATTCATTAATTAATTTAATTGTTTCTCCGCCTTTTTCTACAGGTGGTAATTATACTATTTGGATAAATCAACCCTTCGAAGATTTAAATGGAAATTTTGCAGTTCATCCTGATTCGTTATTATTCGTTGTGCATTTCTTTGATGTGTCAGTTGCCACTACTCCGGCTTCGTGCACCGGAGGCGATGGAACAGCAACAGCCTCAATAACAGGCGGAACTGGACCATTCGGCTTCGACTGGCAACCCTCCGGACTTAACACTTCGACGGTTACAACTTTGGGTTCCGGTAATTATTCCTTGTATGTTTCGGATGTGACAGGGTGTCGCCAAAGATCTGATATATATATATTTAATTCCTCCGGTTTACTGTCCACCGGAACGCAAAACAATGTCAGTTGTCATGGATTAAATGATGGCTCAATCTTGCTATTTATTCTCACGGGAACTGCTCCATACACCTATTCATGGTCACCAACCGGAGACATAACACCGGGATTAAATAATCTGGTTGCTGGAAATTACACAGCTACGGTAACAGATAGTGGTGGTTGTTTACAAACATTATTTTTCACAATCACGGAACCGCCTGCGCTTATCGCAGATGCGGGAACATCACAATGGATTTGTTTTGGTGATACGATTCAGATAGGAGGAACTCAACCTGCAACCGGTGGCGCTCCGTCGTATATATATATGTGGAGTCCGGCAACCAATTTAAGTGATTCTACTTCTTCGAACCCTCTTGTTTTTCCAACTACTCCTGCAGCCTATACACTTCAGGTAACCGATGCACATGGTTGCACAGCAGTTTCTGCACCGATTAATATTGATATTCATCCGCTCCCCCCTAATCCAACAATCAGTATCGCAGGAAATATTCTTCTTTCAAGCAC
>JAHEYM010000350.1 GCA_023251595.1 Bacteroidota bacterium | reverse complement strand
AATGTCTTGACCCGTACCAATGTAGCCTGTAGAATCGATCGAAAATCCGACTGCAGCCTGTCTTGGCATATTCGCAACATCAGCTCTTTGGGTCCAGGTTAATGCAGAAATATTTGATAGGAACATGAATAACATGCACACAATTAATAATGTAAGCTTAGACTCTGTTTTCATCTGATAAATTTTTGAGCTTCAAAGTGATCGGGAGATCCTGCATAGAATGCAAAACCACCACAGGTTTTATACCTGTGGTGGCAAAGTTACCTAATTATTATTAATTTTTAATGGGTGATTGATAATTTTCCGGAGAGCATCTCTCCACCAATTCTGACTGAGATGATATACATTCCCGCAGCTAAATCTGAAGTTCGAATTTCATTCTGATTAATTCCCGAGAGGGCATCGGTTTTATTTGAATAAATATTTCTTCCCGTCATATCAAACAAATTGATTTCGACCGATTTTGCATTTTTAAGATTGAAGGAAATGGTGCAATTATCTGTTGCAGGATTTGGAAACGCCATAAATTGCATTAATTCAGGTTCAGGTAATTTGCTTATGGCAAGAACACCGCCACTTTCCAGAAATCTTGCATAAAATTCCTGAAAATATATATTTGCAATTGTATCATCATGGACGATCACCGTATTTTCATCATTTTTCTGATCTGCGGAATTACTCCAGTTGTGAGAACCTGTTAATACTAACGGGTCTGAAGCCGGCATGTCCTGATCTACAATTAAATATTTATGGTGAAGTAATCCTCCAACATTATGATCGAGAAGACGACTTCCCATCACCGGCTTCAATATGTTCCAGGCATTCGAACACGCAACACTGTCATCCACCATCCCGGCAATATTAATTCCTGCGGTAAATTTATTTGTAATTTCATAAGACAGATCGGAGCGTGTAAATGACAGAATCAGAAAATACATACTTCTGTTCGCTGTCGACATTGCATTCAGAATCTGAGAATTTACACCATCAGACGGAGAGAAATAAGATTCTACTCTTTTTGCGCCGATTAAATATTCATGTGGTGTGTTATCAATTTTATAGGGACCGAATTTTTCAGTGCCTGCATTTGGTGTTGCTCCCGTATCTCCCCACATCTCATTGAATTCTAGTTCATATCCTTTTGCGATAGATTGATCCTGGAATATAATTAAATTGTTCGCATCTGTTGTAATCTGTCCTGAGGTAAGATTTGTCGAACCTGTCCATAACACAGGCTCGTTAGGGTTTGGTGAGTGTGCATCAAAAATTACAAATTTATTATGCATAATTCCATAAGCAGCCGAAGTCGGACTGCTGATACGATGAATTCCGGCAACCAGATTGTTCAGCGAAGTATTTGCATTTGCACCATCCGAAACTACTCTCACACGCACGCCTCTGTTTGTATAAGCATCGTTTAATGCTGTAGTCATATTAGCAAGATTCGTGTTGTCGAGACTATATATTGCAAGATCAATTGTATATTTTGCTCTGTTGATATATTGAATTAAAGTATCGTCAATTGTTCCAGGTAATTGAATTGCATTTATGGTAGTTGAGACTGAATTGTTCACCGGACGGTTGAAATATACTTTTATTGTTCCTGTTGAAGCCGAAACCGTTGCAAATACACGCAACATGGAAGAAGCTGTGTCGGTACCTGAAACAGAAAATGCTCTTACATAAAATATATCAGCCGGATTTGCACCGGTTATTGTTGCGGTATGGTTGACTGTATTTCCGGTTCCGTTCACAACCCCAAGTTCAAGTGCTGTCGTTCTTCCGTATTGTATATATGTAGAACCGTTAATGTTCGTGGTCCAGTTAATATCCATTCCTGAGGTTGTAATATTTGCAGGAGTTGTGAGCGAGGTCATTTGTATCGAACCGCTATAGATAAAATCATTCGCATCGCGCGGTAATAATTGATACGTTGTAAGATATTGTGAAGCAATGCCGATTAATGTATCGAGTACGTTTGGAATAATTGTTCCTACCAAAGGATTTCATGTTCGTACATATACAGTTCCCGATTGTGCACCGCTAGTAAATATATAGCTGGAATTACTTGCGAAAGTTCCTCCACCGTTAGTAAAAGTAACATTTGGGATTTTTACCAACTCACTTTCGTAAGCCTCGCTTAATTGATTCGGCGTGAGAACCTGACCCAACGGCAGTGCATTACCGGAAGAATTAATTGTGAATGAAGTAACAGGTGAAATTTCAAGCAAACCGTTATAATCGCTAAGTGTGCCCGTAACCGTAACATCATCACCCCTGACAACAGCGCTCATGGTCGCTGAGTATGCAGCAATTCCGCCCGATGTATCCTGCATATAGCGGATAGGCCCGAGTTCTGAACCGTTTGTAACAATACCTCTTACAGTTACACTTGTTCCGACAGCCTGTGTATGTGCTGCTGAAATCGAGACTTGAGAATACCCGAAAGATGCGATCATCAGTAAACCAAGAATGAGAGTCGTAATTTTTTTCATTTTATGTATATATATAGTTTAATTTTATTGTTTTTGAATTATTTTCAGAAACTTATGGTTGCCGAAGTTGTAAATCTTCTTCCCTGTCCGAAAAACACTGTTGCTGCTGCGGCATCAAATGATGTCTTGCCAACGAAGGGATCGTTGTTAATTGCATCAGAAATATATTCAGTATTCAGTACATTAAATACATTTATCGCTAATTTCAATTTTGCCAATCCATAAAGACGGAATGTATAACCTGCGTGTAGATCGATGAGAGAATAATCCGGCACCTTCCATGATTCCCGGTTTGAATTCAACCCCTTCAGTGTGCTGGGTTCGAAATCGGCATATTGTCTTCCGAACCACGTAAATTTAATTTTAACGAATAAATTTTTTGATGATTCGTATCTGACGCCACCTCCGAAAACTGATTGTGCGGCATTTCCGACATGTACACCTTTTGCAGAAAACCCGATGGTCGTGATCAATTGTTCATTGTCGTTGTAAACACGTGCAGAATCAGCAGAGTTCCAAATCCAATCACCGACCGATGCCATTCCTTCAACCTCAAACTGACGGGTGATTTTATATACAAAATCAAGTTCCCCCCCGCGATGAAGTGCA
Source organism: Bacteroidota bacterium (assembly GCA_023251595.1). Taxonomy (GTDB): domain Bacteria; phylum Bacteroidota; class Bacteroidia; order AKYH767-A; family JABDAW01; genus JAHEYM01. The sequence continues at coordinate 1,487 of JAHEYM010000350.1, read as the reverse complement.
TCGAGACCTGGAATATTATAATAATAAGTTATATCTGTGCTCGCATCATAGAATGAATTACCTCCATCGACCGGTTTATTTTTCCAATCCGTATAATAGGTGTTTATATTAGCCGCCCACTTTTGATATTTTAAACGGTACCCGAGTTCAACCGCTTTAATTAATTCTGATCTGATATTTTTAAACAAATGATTATTTCTATCGAACACATTATCAAGACGCGGTGCTTTCACAATATATCCGAGATTCAAATATACATTTTGATTTTTGTTGATGTTATAATTAGCACCGGTCTTGGCTGTATAGCCTGCGTACCAAAGATTTTTTGTTGTGCTGTAGCGGGCTTCGGGCGATTGGTTTGTATAACTGACGCCGTTTCGAACCAACGTATCATTGTAGTCAACCGCTTGCAAAATTGTTGTGTCGGGGAGTACAAGGTCTTTTTTTAAATAATAATCCACCTTTTGATATCCCGTTTCTGAACCCGTGAGATTAATAAATACAGTTCCCCATTTAAATTTTTTCTCTAGTTGGGAGAAAAGGCCTCCCCATTCAACAGTACTTTCATAATTATATCCTATCGTATCGCCAACAGTTTTCATTCTTGATTTAAGATCAAGCGGTTGGTTCTGATCTATTCCTCCCGGCTGTACATAATAATCACCTCCTAACAAATCATACACTTCACGTCTATGAATACCATTATACCATCGTGCATCGAGCCCACCGGTAAATGTATAGTTATGAGAAAAATCATGATTATACGTGCCTAAATATCCGATCCATCTATGATTGTTAATAGACGTTTGTAATATTCTTGTAGATTTGGTTAATACCGGATCGTAACCGGCATCTGTAAAAGTACTGTTAGAATTATAGGTTGGTTGAAAATTATATTGTCCAGTTTCCGGATTTACCTGAAGAGATCCTGCTGCAGATGTACCACCTCCATTTCCGAGTGATAAATATACAATATTCGACCAGAAAGTTTTATCCGAAATAGTCCAGAAATCTTTTATATATATCTGAGGTTTGTGAAAATAATTTATCCTTTCATTCAATGTTTCCTGTCGGTGGATTGTGTCGCCCTGATTAACAACATATACTTGCGATCCGCCGGGAACAGGATTATTCAACATATATAGATGAGTGCCCGGTTGATCATTGATACTCCATCGGTCTATCGTTCCCCAATATGCATTGTATCTTAACCCGTGCGAAATTGTTGTGGTATCATTCACTCCAAGACGATGTGCATAATCCTGATCAAAAACTGCAATAGGTTGTTCAAAAGAACGTTGACCGTGACGCTGTGGTGCTCCATTCGCACCAATGGTTATTAAATGACTTCCTGCAGCTTTTTCAAATTTAAAAAAATAAGAATATGCATCGGTAAATGTTTTGTCAACCCAACCATCGCCTGTTTTTCGCGATCCTGCGATTGTGATGCCCCAACCTTTTTTTGTTCTTCCGGTAGTGAGAAATAA
>JAHEYM010000349.1 GCA_023251595.1 Bacteroidota bacterium | reverse complement strand
ATTTTTTATTTCTTTAAGGACATCTTTTTTTGTTTTTGAAAGAGAGTCTGGATTTTGCGACATTCCCGGAGTGCAAAATTTGCTGATGATTAAGAACAGAAGAGTGGTGATAAGAATTTTTTTCTTCATGAATATGTGAGTTAGTAGTTTAAAGATAAATATCTCCCTATAAATTCGCAAAAAAATAATTGAACGCAAAGAACGCAAAGCAAAACGAAAAGAACGCGGGGAATAATAACGAATCAAAACTTTGCGACCTTTGCGAAACACCTGGCGTTCTTTGCGTTAAAATAAAATCTTAGTTTACGTAATCTTTTCCGACATCGCAATGAACTCTTTGGTAGAAATCGGTGTTTGAATAAAGGTGGTGGAATGCCTTCAGGTGATCTGTACTTTTTAATTTATCGAATTCTTTTTTCTTATAATCCCAACGTGCCGGAACATATTCGGGCATCATTTCACAAATTGCCATGCTGTAGCAAATCCTTGCTTTCTGTTCTTCATTAACAGAAAGATCGAGCGCTTTCTGATAATAATACAAGGCTTCGGCAAGAGAAAAGTCACCTCCTTCGACGTCAAAATTATTCTCATTTCCTTTTGAATATAACTTCATCATCCAGGCATTTCCAAAATATGACATATTGTAACAAGCATTACCTACTTGCAAATATTTCTCAGGACTCTGTTCAGCCTCCGCTTCTTTGGCAAGCTCCAACAAATGGTTAACAAATTCGCATTTGTTGTAAGAATTGAGTGTTAAGGTTGTGTCAATTTTTTTCATTCTGGTGAATGGATCACTTTGATATAAGGAGTAGAATTTATTAACAATCCAATAATTATTCGGTAAACGGGAAAATATCCGATATGCCTCACTCAGATTGTTTTCACGGATATATTGAGTCCCAAGCAGATCTAATAATTGGTTTTTATCTAAATGATCCGAAATATAATCCTCAAAACTGCTTTTATTTGACTTTTCAACTAAAGACAAAAGTTTTTCAAGTTTTTTGCTGCTTTTGTTTTTTGAAGAAAAATATCCCAAATAATTGTAATAGCCATCAGGTTTATCAGTCCAGAGTAACATAGGACCCATCTTATCATCAAACAGCGTTGATTTATTAAAAACTGCTGATCCTACTTCAGAAAGATTGTTTTTATTAAATACATCTGACAAATACAGAAGCAGAAAACGAATAGTTTTATCCGGAATAAAAAGTTTTGATTTGTTGTCCATAAACCATGACAGCTTTTCTTTTATATTCTTTTGATTCGCAGAAGAATAGAGATCCGGATCATGAACCAGAAGAAATATCCCCAATAAGTTTTTCTCTGCTTGCACAGCAAAATCATCTCGCTTTACCTTGGACAAATAACCAGGAACTGAGGAAAAATCATTCATGATGAAGGAGAGGTGTGCCAAGGCGAGATTTCTAAAATCCGATGAGAGTATACTTGTCGCAGCAACAAAATCACGTAACCAACTAACATAGTTTAGGTCCGCATTCATACGCTCAAAAACATATTGATTTCGTTTGGTAGTGTCACTAAAATATCCCCAGTAAAATCGACCTTCTGTTAAACTTCTAGTCAATGGATATGTGTATAACCAATCTTCAGTTTTATTGATTTCTCTTGTTATCAATAATTCAGCAATACTTTGGCCTGGATTGAGTTTGAATATTTTCTGTATCGAATCCAGTGATTTTCCAGGATAACGAACTTCTCTCATCGCAAGAAGAACAGCTTTTTCGTGATCTGTTTTCGCATAAATAAGCGCAGAATCGGTTTTTGCTTTCACAAAACCTTCGCTGGCTCTTCGACTCTTGCTGCTGTTTTCAAAAACCTTCGATAGAAGGTAGTCACTATAGGCTTCATTACCGATCCTTTCAACACAATAAGATTTATGTAATAATCCCCAATTTTTTATAACAGAAGAATCAGGTAGCGAATCGAGGTATTTATCGAACATCTCAATGCATTCTTCGAATTTTTCGGAATATCTATATAGTCGTACGAGTTGAAAAGCATAACGGGATTTAATAAAAGTACTTTGAGTTTGATCTAAAAGCAGCACTCCATCTGTTATTGTTTTTGGAGCATTTCTCCCATCAAATCTACCAATAGAGGAATGATAAGAAAAATCCCAAGGGTCTATGTGACTATTAACCGCTTCACAACTTTTCATGTACTTCAAATATTCCAGAATTTCATTATCACCATGATTATATATTTCGGAAATAAAAGTATTACTCTTGAAATTGTCCTTTAAGGTTTTAGCTTCCAGCTCTTTCAATATTTCATTCGGAGATGCGACAAATAAAATTCCATATATATCATTTACATCTGCTTTATTATCAAAATACGACGCCCACTCTCTGCACATGTTGATTCTATCAACATCATGACCTTTGATATTTTCATCGTACAATTCAAGTGTATAAAAAAAGGGCGCAAAATTCAAATTAGATAAAATGTTTGGTTGGAAAAAGGAAACCCGATCCAACTCGCTCCCCCGATAAAAAGAGCAAGACAATACGCTCTGTTGACGTTGACAAACTAAAGGAACACTAATTAAAAGCACGAAACACAGAAGCCACTTTATCCAGGCCATATTTTTCTAAATTAACTTTATCGTAATCAAAAATTGCAACGGTTTTGCCTTTAATGTCAATCTTGGTTTTTAGTAATTCAACAACTTCCAAAACATCTGTTATTTCCGGTTGTTCGATTCGGATTCGATCTCCTCTTCTGAAATAATAATTAGAAATTACAGTATCTTTGAGACAAGCCCGCATTCCATCTTCATTTGTGAAAACGCCATCCTTACTCAGTTCATCTAAATTGAAACCATTGACTATACTCTTAAACTGATTATCACGATACCAGAGCATCCAATGAAAGACGGGTAAGGCAATATCCAATTCGAGAGGATATTTATCTCCATTCAAATATTTTTTAATTTCTTTCACATTAAATATAGAGTTCTTTTCTGTGGGATTACGAAAATTTCCAACATTATAGCACATCAACATGCCACGGTCCACCGGAGGTACTCCCCTTTCTTTAAAATTTTTGTATTGATCAAGACGGATGGTCGCCGAGATATCATCTTTTTTATCGAAAGATTTAAATGATTTGAGAAAGGCAAAATATTTATCCTTCGTGGAATTAGTCCAATCACAATCGAACTGTATTTCCATTTTTTGTTTCCGGAGAATTTCTGAAAGGCTGTCTATAATAAAACTTCCTCTGGCACCCCACTCATCTTCACCCAATTTTCTGGCTGTGACTCTCGCCTTCTTCTTCAAAAGGTTGGATTGATAAATCAGAACTTTGGTAGATATATTAGAAGCAAGCCTTATAATATCCCCCATACCGGATTTTTCAAATATACGACTCGTAAGAAAAACAACGAATACATACTCATGGTCAGTGGGGAGTTCATATTCAGAATAATAACTGCCCCAATCTAAGTCTATTGGGGCAATGGGTACAGGCTCCTTATAGAATTCGTCCCAATCGATATCAAATAAACGCAGGTATGTTTTTTTAACCTGAAGCGAATCCATAGTCTTTCCATAATTTTCTTTACGACTTTCTGGTGGATTTTGCCAATTATATGCAGTCGTCTTCCAATAATAAAAAGCGGGCGTAATAACCGACGGACCTTTTTTCTGATCACACGAAAAGAGAATCAGGGGAAAAATGAGAAAGAATAGAACTTTAGAAATCTTCAAAATAGAATTCGATTGTTGAAGTAAGTGAAATGATGCCCACAAATGTACTTAATTTTCAGAAGGTTTATCGTTTTTTTATTAATTGAATTATCCCGACCTTTGGGAAAATGATTTGCATAGCCGATCGTAGAAATTAAAGAGCTCAATAACAAACGAAATAGACGACAGACTAAATGAGAAACCTGCTTAAATTATCAATATTATTATCCGGACTATTAATTTTCCATTCCTGCGGTTCTTCAAAATCAGAAAATCCAAGAGTCAATGCCGACAACGCAGCCATCCATCAACCGGATTCATTAAAGAATGTAAAAAAACTCAAATATGACCCGACAAAATATTGCACCGGCATATTTAAAGAATCTGACGTTGGCGATTGTCCACAGAAAGGAGCGAGAGGCAAAGGTGATCCGGATTTGAACGTCTTAAAAAACAGAGATTTGCCTCCCGAGAATTATACACCCGAAACCATATCTGATATATTCCAAAAACTTCCGCAAGATTTACCAAAAGGTCCGAAAAGAGCAATCTGGTCAACCAACGATTTGGAAAGAGCGGAATTATATGAAAGTACAGGTGTGGTCATAGAGGGTTATTTACTCGACTACGCCCATGAAGGTCCCGAAGCATGTAATTGTGAATCGAAAGTTGAAAAAGATTATCATATATGGATTACAGCACAAGCCGGTGAAGACAAAACTCACGCATTTGTTGTAGAAATTTCACCCCGACTTTTAGCAAATAATCCGAATTGGGTCAGCGAACTTTCACACCTGAGAAAAAACAATATAAACATACGTGTTTCCGGTTGGCTGATGTGGGATGAAGAACATGATAATCAGGTCGGCGTAACGC
>JAHEYM010000348.1:4185-4612 GCA_023251595.1 Bacteroidota bacterium | reverse complement strand
GACGGGAAAGATGTGAGATGTTCGATGTTCGATGTTCGAAGTTCGATGCCGGATGTCAATTGCCGGATGCTGTATGCCCGATGCTCCTTTATCTAATTGTCGTAATTCGTAATTCGTAATTCGTAATTGATCAGGCACCAGAATCCGGATTGCCTGGATACATAGATTTTTCTCTGGGGCGCCTGGTATTTGTAGGCCGGTTGATTCAAAACTGAATTTCCCATGCGTAGTAATTATGATCTCCAATGCATCGCATAAACCGACCGGGTAGAAAACAGTTTCAATATTATGATATCCGTCGGGTCGTTTTCCGATGACTTTTAACCCGAGATTGATTTTGGCATTTGGAAATATAAGCATTGAAAAAGCTTGTTATTTATTTATTTATTATTAGCGTGCAGATTGCACGCCAAATCCCCCCCCCCCT
>JAHEYM010000348.1:0-4175 GCA_023251595.1 Bacteroidota bacterium | reverse complement strand
CCTATTAACTGATTATCAAATTATTAATTGTTATTATGCCAAAAACTATTCCGGATTTCCGGAATTAATTTTTACAGATTTCCGCAATTGACATGATGCTTTTAATATATTACCTTTGTCATTGAAATTCAATAAGATAAATGTAATCTTATAAATATGTTACATTCAATATATACGTTTTTCACGGCAGTAAGAAGGGAAAAAGCCCCCTTCCGTTTTGAAAAGTAAAAAACCTCGGCTAAGAAATTTATTTACTCACATTAAGAAGGAGGCACGGCAAAGATACGAACAGGAATTACATGATACAAAAAACAGGAAAATTTTTGCGTTGTGCGCCCCTTACTTGTTTCCGGCGAAATTGAGAATGGTTATTGCATGTCCGACAAATTAAAAAGAGAAAATATGAAAACAAAAATATTTTTCTTCCTGTTCGTAGTTACATTAATTTCTTTTGTAATTGTTCTTACAATGTGTAAAAAGAGAGAAAATGTGACCTCCACCCAACAACCGGCAAAGCATGAACTATCCCAGAGAGATAAAAAAGTTCTCAGCTTGGTTGAACATTTCAAAGCCAATCTGAATTCTAAATTAAAAGATGGCGAAGAAATATCTATCGATAGCTCTATCTGGTATATCGAATCAATGTTGAATGTATATTATGCAAGGTTTGATAGTTCATCCCTGATTTTTACAGACTCGACTTTTGTGACCATTCCTCTCCGGTCAAATAACGTGGTGCGAATGTCAGATGTCAATGTTGCATGCTTGGCACTAATCGATAGCCTGACTGTTCATTACCAAAAAATTCAGTTTAATGAAAAAAACGTGCTTCTTGCAGATATCAGTGTGACCCAGGTTCATAATGATTATATTATTGTAAAGATGGTGGATGTGATGGGAACTAATTCCTATTGGACTCCATGTCCGACATTTGGAACAACAGACTATTGGTTTTGGAGTGGAGGTGAAGGTAAATGTGATAATTTCGGTGGTCAGTTCATTGGTACCGATGCATCGGATAAATTATATCAATATGCTAACCAATGGATTATTGAACGATTTCCACTCGGTTGTTATACTGAAGTTGAGACTATTGGACCAATTCTCCCTTCTGATCCTAATGCTCAAACAACATATAATCCTTGTGGTTTTGAAACGAGTCTACTGTTCGGTGACGGTTCCAGTACTATACCTGAACCCAATGAATGTTTGTCGCCTGATTGTATGAATTATTATCTGAATGGATTACTCCAATTGGGAGAAACACTTAAACCTGGATCTAAGGTTATTATTTCATACTATTGTCATTGGGATGTAAATAATTGCTTATTACCTTGTTGGGGTCATATTCATTTTGCAAAATTTACTTATGGCTATTATTTAGCTGTTCCCTTTCCCCCTATTATTCTTGAGGATTAATTTTACATCTAAACCTCATCCCTATGAACATAATAGGGATGAGGTTTATAATCATAAATAATCATGAAAATATTACTATACTTAATTTCAATTTTTAATTTTACCTTAATATGTTGCAATTCCCTTTATTCCCAAAATACTTTTCTTTATTCCGTAAAAGACACTATATCTGATGACTATTTATTATATTCAATTGAACTGACCAATAATGATATTATTCTTGCTGGTGGCAAGCAAATATATGACAGTGGGTTTAATATTATTTCTAAAGATATTCTTTTAATAAAATTAACTTCAAAAGGAAAACAAACAAGAATAAGAACTATTAATTTTGAGAATAAACATAGTGAAATCAATTATATATTCCAATTAAATCAAAATTTTCTTCTTTTAGTTGGAATTGTTAATGAAGATACTTCTTCATCAATACTAATAATTCAAATTGATACCTCTTTCAATATAATCAAAAGCAAAGTAATCCCTACAGGAAATTATAATCCTTTGTCTGTTAATTTTTTACCTGAATACGATGGTTCATATCTATTATATGGGTTTGTATCAAAAACATTATCTACTTTTATAACCTATCCATACATTTATAAAATTTCGAATAATCTTGATAGTCTTCATTTAAAAATCTTCGATCATTCAGGATACGGATGGTCAAGCCTTCTAAAAATCAATGATCATTCTGGTTATAATTTTTTTGTGACAGGTTATAGTTATTTGAGTAGTGAACAGATTCTTCAGATCGATACATCATTTGATATTTTAAAGATTGACAGTGTGCCAAGGGAATTATATAATATGTGTAATACTCAGTGGATTAATCAAACAGAATTTATTTTGACCGGAGAAAAACTTTTTAATTCTTCATCTATAAATTATATTGGAGTATTGATATTAGATACATCTTTTGCAGTTATTCATGAAAATTATTTTGGAAATCCTGATACAATATCATTTCCTGGAATGAATAAAAACTTAGACTTTTTATTTTCTGATAAAATATATATTGGCGGTACGTTTAATTTTGGATATGGGAGTGCGTTTGCTTCAGTAAATTCGTGGTTCTTTCTTAATCAGATAGATACTGTATGTAGTATTAACTGGCAAAAATATTTTGGGGGCGATTATAATTATACTTTATGGGGAGTAATGGCAACAAAAGATGGTGGATGCCTTATGTATGGTACAAAGTACGATTGGCAAAAGAAGGATTACCAACGCGACATTTATATCATAAAAGTCAATAAAGACGGGCTATTATTAAGTGCCGATGGAACTAATTCAGAAAAATTAAAAGAAGTTATTCTTTTTCCTAATCCAGCAATTGATAAAATCTATGTGCGGTCTGCTTTGAGAGGATTAATTTTATCTATATTTGATAGAAACGGCAGGAGTATTATGAATGAAAAAATCCAATCAATGACTGATCAGTTTGATATTTCCTTCCTGGCATCTGGCATATATTATTACAGGTTTACAAAAGATGGCAAGTTCATTGATTCGGGGAAACTGATCAAACAATAGTTAGGATTTATGCGCCTTTGTAGTTAAAAAAATTATTTGGGTAATCGCGTAGGTGCAGTAAAAGCAGGGTTCTTCACAAAAGAACTATCGGTTAGCGTCAATAAAAATGCTTTCAGATCGGCTTTCTTTGAGGGGGTTAGCTGTACTCCGTGGGTGCCGATGTGATGCATCAGCGGATTGATATACGGGGAGTATATCAATCCCGAACTGTAAAAATCAATCACTTCGTCAATTGTTTTAAATCGTCCGTCATGCATATACGGAGCAGTAAAGACAAGATTTCTCAATGTCGGCGCTTTATAAGCCCCGATATCCATTGCATCTCCTGTTATTGAATGCCGGTCATTCGGATCGGTGAATACAGAATCCTTCCCGTTGTTATAAAAGAGATTCGTTGTGAATAAAGGGTTCCCATCACCCCCGTGGCAATGGAAACAATCCCCACCTTGTTCAGTCACAAACAATACAAAACCGCTCAGCTCGGATGGGTTAAGCTGAACCTCTCCTTTAAGATAACGATCGAATTTTGAATCAGCCGAAATCAGCGTCCTGACGAACTGGGCAATTGCTTTGCTGATATTCCTTGCTGTGACTACTTCGCTGCCGAATGCCTTTTTAAAAAGTGGCGGATATTCAGGTATCGAGGGAATCAGTTGTTTAACCCGGTTGGTATCAGTGTTCATTTCCGTCGGCAAAGTCATTACCAGGATTACGACATCTTCAATATTCCGGTACCGTTTATCAGGATTATTTTCACTCATCATTCCATTCCATAAGTATCCCGAACTATTCCAAACGAGATTGATCATCGGAAGCATATAGTGTGCAGTTGGTAAACCTGTAACCCCAACAGGATGCCCTCCAGGGAAACGCGGGTTATTTATCCCGCAATCAAAGGAATTGGCCTGGACATGGCAGGTAGCGCAGCTCATCAATGAATCAGGATTGGTCCGTCCGGCGATCCTTCCGTCATAGAATAAAAGCCTGCCAAGGGTAACACCTTCAACAGTCATCGGGTTGTCGGCAGGTATATTCATTTGTGTCGGGAAATGATACGGGATATCAATAATGTAGGGTGTAGCTTTGAATACCTCTGATTGATCAGATAATTTCTTACATGACAGATTCAATCCGCATAAAATCAAAATAAAAAAGAAATAAGGAAATATTTTATTAGAGTAATTCATTTTTTTGTTAAATTTGATTACACTGGTGACTGGCGA
>JAHEYM010000347.1 GCA_023251595.1 Bacteroidota bacterium | reverse complement strand
ATTTGTTGCTTCCTTTGCGCCGTCTAAAAAAAAGGAGTTTCATCTTATTTTTGTTACGTTGAAGATAGTCATTCCAGGAGAAACGAAAGAAAGGGAGAACAGGGTAGCCATTACTCCCGAGGTTGTTAAAATTCTATCTAAAGCAGGATTTGAGTGTTTTATTGAGGAGGGTGCCGGTGAAAAATCGCATTTCCCCGATCCGCTTTATACTGCCGCAGGAGCTACTTTGGTGAAAGACCGCTCTGCACTTTTTCAAATGGCAGATGTGATTCTGAAAGTCAGCGCCCCTTCATTAGCAGAAGTCGACATGATGAAAAAAGGAACTGTCCTTATTTCATTTCTTTTCGCTTCGTCGAGTCCCGCGTTGGTTGAAGCCCTGAAATCGAAAGGAATTACAGCATTCTCTATGGATGCAATTCCGCGTATATCCAGAGCGCAAAAAATGGATGCACTGAGTTCTCAAAGTAATCTGGCAGGTTACAAATCTGTGCTTCTTGGTGCAAATGCTTTGGGGAAAATTTTCCCAATGATGATGACAGCCGCCGGAACTATTAAACCTTCGAAAGTTGTGATAATGGGAGCCGGTGTCGCGGGACTTCAGGCTATTGCAACAGCAAAACGTCTGGGCGCTATTGTTGAAGTGTCAGATATCAGACCAGAAACAAAAGAACAGGTCGAATCGCTTGGCGGTAGATATATAGAAGTAAAAACCGATGACAGTATGAAAACTGAAGGCGGTTATGTGAAAGCAGTTTCGGAAGAATTTCTGAAAAAACAACAGGAACTTCTTTTCAAACATATAACAGAAGCTGATTTGGTAATTACGACTGCATTAATCCCAGGTAAAAAAGCACCACTTCTTGTGACAGAAGATATGGTGAAAAATATGCGTCCGGGTTCTGTTATTGTTGATATGGCAGTTGAACAAGGCGGTAATTGTGCACTCAGCGAATTAAATAAAACCGTAATTAAATACGGAGTTGTATTAATTGGTGAATCAAATCTGCCGGCGTTATTACCATCGAATGCAAGCGAATTATATGCAAGAAATATAAAAGAATTCATTCTCCATTTAGCCACGAAAGATGGTTTTAAATGGGAGATGGAAGAGGAGATTACGAAGGGAAGTTTGGTGGTTGACTCGCGAGTGAAAGAGTTAAAGAGTGAAGGAGTGAAAGAATTTTAATAACGAATAATGAATGATTTAATAACCTTCCTCGGCGAGCACATACAGATGCTCTATATCTTAATTCTCTCGGTTTTTGTAGGGATTGAAGTGATCGGGAAAGTGCCTTCGGTTTTACATACCCCTCTTATGTCGGGCGCGAATGCCATACATGGTGTGGTGATCGTGGGTGCGATTATCGTGATGTTGCATGCCGATGCCAACGACACACTTTCATTAATACTCGGATTTGTCGGTATCGTTCTCGGTACTTTAAATGTAGTCGGTGGATTTGTTGTTACCGATCGTATGCTTGAAATGTTTAAGAAGAAGCCAAAAAAATAAATGAGCAGCGATAATTATCTCAATATTATATATTTAATTGCTTCAGTCCTTTTTGTCATTGGATTGAAGATGCTGAGTGGTCCTGAAACAGCACGTCGTGGTAATCTATTGGCGGCTGCCGGAATGTTGATGGCAATTTTGGGAACCATATTTCTTTTTCATGATAAAACACATGCAGATTTCAGTTCGATTGAAACGATTAAAATTGCATTAATTGCAGCAGGAATTGGCGTGGGGACAGGGATTGGAGCTTTCACTGCAAGAACGGTGAAGATGACAAAAATGCCCGAATTGGTTTCATTATTTAATGGAATGGGTGGTGCCTGTGCCGCATTAATTTCGATGATGGAATTTACGCATTTGCACGAAGGTAGCGTCCCTCCTACTGCGCGAAAGTTCGTTGTAATCCTCGCGGGACTCATCATTGGCTCTGTTTCATTTGCAGGCAGTATTATCGCATTTATGAAATTAAACGGAACGCTGGGAAAATCCATCAGACTTCCGAAATATAATCTGATTAATAATATAGTGATGTTATTAATTATTGGTTCCGCTGTTTATATCACGGCGCAGTCGGAGACCAATAGTATATATATGTATTGTTTGTTGGCAGGTGCACTTGCATATGGAGTTTTATTCGTGATTCCGATTGGTGGTGCCGATATGCCGGTGGTTATTTCTCTATTGAATTCATTTACGGGTGTGGCAGCAGCTTTCGGCGGATTTTTGTACCACAATCAAGTGATGTTAACCGGAGGAATTTTAGTCGGTTCTGCCGGAACAATTCTTACGATTGCAATGTGTAAAGCGATGAATCGGCCGCTTACAAATGTTATTTTCGGTGCTTTTGGTGAAGGGACAGTTGCAGCCGGAGCGGTTGGAAAATCGGGTGGAGCTGTGAAAGATATATCAGTTTCTGATGTAGCAACGCTAATGAATTATTCGAAGAAAGTAATTATTGTTCCGGGATATGGATTAGCTGTAGCACAAGCGCAGCACGTCATTCACGAGCTGGAAGAAGTTCTCGAAGCGCATGGTGTTGAAGTAAAATATGCGATTCATCCGGTAGCAGGAAGGATGCCCGGACACATGAATGTTTTGTTGGCAGAATCGAATGTAGATTATAATAAACTTGCGGAAATGGAAGAAGTAAATCCCGAGTTTCCCACAACCGATGTGGTTTTGGTAGTCGGTGCAAACGATGTGGTGAATCCAGCGGCACACAACGATCCATCTTCTCCAATCTATGGAATGCCCATTCTCGATGTTGAAAATGCGGCACATATAATTATTAATAAAAGAAGTATGAATGCCGGTTACGCCGGTATCGATAATGAACTTTTCTATAATCCCAAAACCAGCATGCTTTTCGGCGATGCGAAGAAGGTTCTCACTGAATTGGTGAAGGAACTGAAGGAAATGTAATTAACAATTAACAATGTACAATTAACAATTTTTGCTTAGAAGAACCTAGACGAGCCACTAAATTTTAATTCCTGATTACTTTTTAATAATTTTTTGCTTTTTGTTATCTGTTTAGCTAACTTTGTATGCGTAATCAAAATTCTATCAGGGAAGTATTCTATTACAAGGACTACTACCTAAACTTCATCGAAAGATTAAGACCTGAGGTAAAGAAAAAATTTAACTGGACTCTTCAACTTATATCAACACTTGAAAGGATTCCAGAGAAATATTTCAAACATATTACAGGTTCCACCGGAATATTTGAAATTCGGGTCGAAGTTGGTTCAGATATATATCGTGTATTCAGTTTCTTCGATAAGGAAAAACTGATAGTCTTAGTGAACGGATTTAATAAGAAAACACAGAAAACTCCAAAAGCTGAAATAGATTTGGCTGAGAAACTAAAAAAACAATATTTCGATGAAAAAGATAAATAAAAATCTAACTTCATTTTCTGATCATTTAGATAAACAATATGGTAAGCGAGGAACAGCCGCCAGAGAAAAGTATGAAGAGGGTTTCGAAGCATTCAAACTCGGCGTTATGCTTCAGGAACTGCGCAAAGAACAGGGAATGACGCAGGAACAGCTAGCTGAAAAGTGTGGCACTACTAAAACGTACATTTCAAGAATTGAAAATGATGCCAGTGATATTCGCCTCTCAACATTAATGAGGATTATTAGAGAAGGTTTTGGAGGGCATTTAATTTTGAGTGTTTCGGCGTAACAAGTAAGCCATCCGTAAATGAAAATAATTTTATTCATTCCTATTTTCTATAAACGTTACTGGGCAAACCTCAGCAGAGTCCCAATTACACAAAAGCAGTTGTACTCCTAAATTCGACAGCACCTTAAATCGCAGTTATTATTTATATGCTGGTGTAATGCCAACTTATCGGGGTGGAGATGATTCTTTAGATGCTGTACTTGGGAGGAATATAAAAGTTCCAAGCACAGATTGTCATGAAGGAACCATATTTATCACCTTTATAGTAGAAGCAGATGGAAGCGTTTCAAATATTAGGATTTTTAGAGGATTCACAGGAGGGCATGGAGAACTGTTTAATGAAGAGGCCTTGAGAGTAGTTGGACTTTTGACAGACTGGATTCCCGGACAATGTGACGGTAAAAATGTTCCGGTGCAGCATATACAGGCAATAAAATTCCGACTGAGTTCGAATAAATAAAACTTATTCAACACAGAAGCCACAACGATGACTAAGTTTAACAGAAGCAGATTGCGAATAGTACAGATATAAAAATCAGTATTTATCAGCTCAATCCGCGTCATCGGCGTTCCAAAAAAACTACATTGAATACCACCGAACCGAAGAAAAGAGCGCTCTAAAAAAGACTTCAGAAAATCATTTATTTTTCAAAACTTTGCACAAAACTATTTCACCCGAAAAACTTTGAAAATACTTGTTGTTGAAGATGAATTAAGCGTTGCCTCTTTCATCAGGAAGGGTTTGGAAGAACAATCATTTTTAGTTGACGTAGCGTATGATGGTCAGACCGGTAAACAACTTGCATTGCAAAATCAGTATGACGTTATTTTGCTTGATGTTGTTCTTCCACAGATCAACGGAATCGAACTCTGCAAACTCATACGGCAGGAAAGCAGCGTCCCAATCCTAATGCTAACTGCTCTCG
>JAHEYM010000029.1:9615-16450 GCA_023251595.1 Bacteroidota bacterium | reverse complement strand
CGTCCAACATAGGATGAGGGTTTTTAAGTTTTGTGTTTGCAAATTCAAAACTATATGAAACCTTCATCCCTATGTTACTGAATTACACATAGTTATGCACTAACTTAATGACATTGCCCTAAAGGGAATTGAATACTCCTTCCTGAATCGAGTATACTCCCGGAAGGAAATTACCCGCGTTTAATAATTGTACAAACTCTTTGAAATCCTGGTTTAGTTCCATGATTCATTAATCGTATCGTTAAATCTCTCATTTCTTCCAGAGCCGAAAGTCGCTCCTGTGGTGTTTTCGTGAGCCAATATTCTAAATCAGACGGCTCCTCTCCCAACTTGAATTTCCGCACAACTTTATCCATACGCAAAGGTACGATTAATAAAAATTCCCTCCCCATTTGGAACAAGATTAAGGCGGCAAAAAAATATTTTCACTACCCATTAAACATTTTGGCATATTTTTAGTCTAATAAGTATACACTAACTCATAAAAACATGAAAAAGAACATGATGAAAGTACTGAAATGCATCGTAGCATTGACATTCCTGATGCAGGGTTCAGCCGTGCTGGCTCAGAAACCCCAAAAAATGACACCCGAACAAAGGGTCGACAAGTCGCTCACCGAAATGAAAACCAAGCTGAACCTGACCGACGAGCAAACTGCCAAAGTCAGAGAAATGATGATTACACGTCAACAACAGAACATCACCGAACGGAAAGCCATCCGCGCACAGCAACAACAAATGAAGGAGAATAACAAAGTGCGTAACAAAGCTTTTCAGGCGGATATGGCGAAAGTCCTGACTCCTGAACAGATGAAGGGCTTCCAACAAATGCGTCAAGAAAAGGTGCAGCAGATGAAACAAATGAGAGGAATGAAAGGTGCACCCGGTCTGAAAAGAGGCGGAAATCAACAACCGGATCAGAAACAGCTAACTCCTCCGAAAGAGTAATTCAGCCTCTGTGTTCGGGGACGGTAGAACACATTCAGAAAATCGTATTTTTGCGCAAGCATTAATACGATTTTTTTATGATAGTTGACCTAAGAAGTGATACTGTAACCAAACCCACGAAAGGCATGCTCGATGCAATGTTTTCGACCGAGGTGGGCGACGATGTTTTTGGTGAAGATCCGGCAATCAACGCGTTAGAGGCAAAAGCTGCTGCAATTTTCGGGAAAGAAGCAGGAATATTTTGTCCCTCGGGAACACAAACCAACCAGATTGCGATCAATATCCTGACGCATCCACAGGAGGAGATGATTTGCGATGTTCAGGCACATGTGTATAAGTACGAAGCCGGTGGACCTGCCTTTCACTCAAGAATTTCTGTGCGAACTGTTAACGGTCACTTGGGCCGTCTCTCACCTCAGGATGTCGTAGATTCTATTAATCCGGAGAACGCACATTTCACGACTACCTCACTGGTATCCGTGGAAAATACCAGCAATCGTGGTGGTGGAAGTTTTTACGCATTATCTGAATTGCAGGGTATCGGAAAAATTTGCGCTGCGCACGGACTGAAATATCATTTGGATGGAGCGAGAATATTTAATGCTCTTGCAGCGGGTGGATATAAAGCATTGGAGGTCGGGAAATTATTTGATACCGTTTCAGTCTGTTTGTCGAAAGGTTTGGGCGCCCCTGTCGGTTCTGTTTTATTATCGACTAAAGAAAATATTAAAAAAGCAAAAAAAGTCAGAAAAGTAATGGGTGGTGGAATGCGTCAAGCCGGATTTCTGGCCGCGGCGGGCATTTATGCACTCGACCATCATATAGAAAGATTAAAAGACGATCATGATCGTGCTAAAATTCTCGAAACAAATCTGAAAAAACTTCCGTGGATTGACAGTCTGCTTCCTGTTTCGACAAATATTATTATATTTAAATTGCATGATAGTATTACTGCAGAAGAATTTTTGGTGAAGTTGTCCTCAAAAAATATTAAGGCTGCTCAGACTGCAAAACAGATGGTTCGTTTTGTAACACATCTCGACTTTAATGATGATATGATGGAATATACGATTGCCACACTGAATACTTTATACGCATAAATAGTACAAGACACACCCCTACCCCTCTCGATAGGGGAATAGATTTGCCATTTTCTATGGTTAAGTGCATTAATTTATAACATTTAAAATTCATTTAATTTTTTATGAAATTAATAACTTCATCATTAATGCACAAATCATAATTGAAAGAATTCCCCTCTCGAGAGGGGCAGGGGTGTGTCCTTGAGACTGTCATGAAGAAGTCCTTTCTTTCACAATTATCAAGAAGTAAAACATCACAATCACAGCCACAACTCCCGAAACCATAAATGCAACAACCGGAGAAACCGTCACCCAAATTAATCCGGTCAAACTACTCGCGGCAAGGGTGAGGATGCTTGAAAAACCGGAGAAAAAACCAATCGCAGTGCCGGTTTCTTCTTTTTTACAAACTTTTGTAATCCATGCTTTACTGATTCCTTCGTTACAAGCGGCGAAAAGTCCGTAGATGAAAAACAGAATATAAATCGAGCTCAGATCTTCTACGAACGCCATCCCTGAATAAACGATCGCGAATAAAAACAATCCAACTATATAGGTAACTCTCATTCCGATTTTGTCCGATAAAATTCCAATTGGCCAAGAGGCAAGTGCATAGATGAGATTATAAAATATGTAGGCACCAATCACATTCTCATCCGATATTCCTTTCGACTTGGCAAGAAGAAGCAATAACATGTCCGAACTGTTGACGAGTGTGAAAACTAAAAATCCAATCACAATTTTCTTATATTGAATTTCAGCTCTTTTCCAATAATTAAAAAACCTGAATGGATTTATAGAGGAAGTTGTTAATGTTTTTTCTTTTCGTTTTTCTTTCAAAATAAAAAGCAGAACAAACGCACATAAGGCTGGAAAGAATGCGAACAGAAAAAGATTTGTATAATGTTCGGGATAAGAATGCAAATAAATAATCGCGAGAATTGGTCCCACCGTTGCACCCAGTGTATCTGCAGCGCGATGAAATCCGAATACTGTACCACGATGCTGCGGTTCGGTCATACCCGAGAGTAACGCATCCTTGGCACCTGAGCGAATTCCTTTTCCCAAACGATCTGCGAAACGAACAAGAAAAACCCATATAGGAAGAATAGAAACTGCAAGAAGCGGTTTTGCAACTGCACTCAAAAGATATCCTGCTTTCACAAAAGGCAGACGCCGGGAAACTCTATCCGACCATGCACCAAAAATCCCTTTGCTAAGCCCTGCAGATGCTTCAGCAAAACCTTCCAGCAAACCAATCCACAATGCTGTAAACCCTATACTCTTTAAATAAACAGGAATGACCGGATAAAGAACTTCGCTTGAAATATCAGTAAAAAAACTGACGAATGAAAGAATAAGGATTCCGGAAGTTATTATTTTCTTTTTCATCAACCGGATATATATATATTTATTCGACCGGTATCGCGGTTCCTGTGCATCCTGAAGGAGCTTGTATATGCAACAAATTTGAGATCGTGGGAGCAATATCCGTAATGCTGACGGGTGCGTCGTGTACGCCGCTCTTCACATGCCATCCATAAAAAATAAGTGGAACATGTGTATCATAAGAATAGGGTGAACCATGTGTTGTGCCTGTTGCTTTCCATTCCATCCAGCCCGGCATTAAGGTAAGGATTACATCACCGGAACGTTTTTTATTATATCCTCTCTGAATCATTTTGTCGTAACCAAACGGACTATCACAACTTTCGAGGGAAACAGAAGTTGTTACATTTGCCACTCCTTTCAACGGGCTTAAAAAAGAAACACAACTTTTTTCTACTTCTTCGACTGACAAATGCTTTTCTGAAATCACAGCACGATCAAGATATACACTCTGATTTATATAATCCAATATAAATCCGCCTTTCCCGTAGGTACGATTCAAAAACAAACTTAATGAATCAATCACAGATTTTCCATCAAACAGCGCACCCGGCAAATTGTGATCGTGCGAATAGAGTGTGTTATTCGCTGCACCGTGATCGGCAGTAAGAAATACCAACACATTATCTTTACCATAATTATTATCTAAAAAAGCCAACAATTCCGCAATATCTCTATCGAGTCGGAGATAAGTATCCTCAAGCTCAATTGAATTAATTCCAAACCAATGTCCGATATAATCGGTTGACGAGAAACTAATGGTGAGAAAATCGGGAACATTCCCTTTGCCAAGTGAATCGCCTGTCATAGCTGCCAATGCCAATTCTTTGAGAAGTGAATTTCCAAAAGGTGTGCGTGAGATTATATCAAAATCCATCCGGTTGTAGGTATTCAAATCATGAGGAAAGACCGGACGTGCTTCAGCCATGTGCAGGGGAGCCTCGTAAGGAACATCATCAGCCGAGCTCTCAGTATATTGTTCGATTGGAAGAAGCGTGTTCCATTTTTGACACATATAACTTTGTACAAGATATCTTGAATTAAAATCATTTATCCAGGAAGGTAGAGCGTCGGAATAATAAGAACTTGTAATAAATTTCCCGTTGCTGTAATCAAGCCAAAATGCTTTCCCTGAATGACCTGCCGGTAAAATTGCACCACGATCTTTCAAAGAAATTCCTACTACGCGAGATTTGAAATTGAATGCCAGTCTGAGTTGATCTGTAATTGTAGTACTAAACAAATTCCGGGGCGACATCATTCCCGCTGCTGAATAAGTTCCAACTGATTTTACAGTTGAATCTCCCACGCAGTACCTCGTCCAACCTAAACGACGATCAAACCAATCATTTTCAACAATTCCGTTGATGGAAGGTGTCGTACCTGTATATATAGCCGCATGACCCGGGGCTGTGACCGTTTGAAAATAATTGATATTCGTATTTGTACAAACCAATCCCTGTTGCATTAATCTTTTAAATCCGCCTTCTGAAAATTTATCCTTAAAGCGTTCCAGGTAATCGGCGCGCATCTGATCGACAACAATCCCAATAATTAATTTCGGAGATTTTGTATCAGGTACCGGTTTCTGAGCAAAAAATGATGATGGACATAACAACATAATTAATACTGAAATTATGAGTTTCTGTTCCCAAATAATTTTATTTATTTTCATACTGTATTCTCGATTTTGATGACTACGTTTGTCTTTCTAAGATCTCCTCATAACTCAAGACGTTGGGTGCAACGTCTCTACGTTTTTCCATATCTTTTTCGATAAATATATATATAGTCTGAATCCCAGCCATCCGATGAACGAACCGAGTATCATTCCACTTATTACATCTCCGGGGTAATGAACGCCAAGATAAATTCTTGAATAGGAAACCAGAAACGCCCATGTAAATAAAATTGGAACAAAGATTCTTCTTCTTTTTGCCATTAACAATGAAATAAAGGTTGCCAGCATAAAAGTATTCGAGGCATGAGAAGAAATAAATCCGTATTTTCCACCGCAACCATCGCCGATCAAATGAATTTGAGACGCAAGTTTTTCTTCATAACAGGGTCTCGGACGCTGAACTATATTTTTAATTAATGCGGAAGAGGTCTGATCGGCTATTGTAACACAAACCAACGCCAAAGGAATAATCAGCCATGCTCTCTTCTGATAGCGGTTGACCACCAGAACCGCTAAAAATATATATACAGGTATCCAGACCCAACGATTACTCAGAAAAATCATTACCGGATCGAGAAATTCCGAATGCTTCCCATTGAGGAAAAGGAAAAGTTCGGTATCCCAATATTTAAGATTCTCCAAATTTAATTATTTTTTTATCTAAATTATTGCAGAGACGTTGCATGCAACGTCTCTACCATTATTATGCGGTGGTCAACAGTTTCCATAACAAATCTTTCAACTGCTGAATTCCGATTTTATTGTGTGAAGAGAAGAACACGTACGGAATCTTTTCCGGCATATCTTTTTTGAATGCTTCGATTAGTTCATCATCGAGCAAATCCATTTTCGAAACGCCGATGGCTCTTGCCTTATCCAATAATTCAGGATTATACTGTTTTAGTTCATTCAACAATATATTATATTCAGTCCTGATATCTTTACAATCGCCGGGAATAATAAAAAGGAGAACCGAATTTCGTTCAATATGTCGAAGGAACCGAACGCCAAGACCCTTACCTGCATGCGCGCCTTCGATGATACCGGGAATATCAGCCATTACAAAAGACTTGTTGTCATAGTAGCCAACAATGCCGAGATTTGGGACAAGAGTTGTAAATGGATAATCCGCAATTTCCGGTTTGGCTGCAGAAACCACTGAGAGCAATGTCGATTTACCGGCATTTGGAAATCCAACTAAACCGACATCGGCTAATAATTTTAATTCGAGAATTTTCCATTCTTCTTTTCCGGGATCGCCGGGCTGCGCGTAATTAGGCGTTTGTTGCGTAGGTGATTTGAAAAAAGCATTTCCCTTTCCACCTCTTCCGCCGGCAACGATAATTTCTTCCTGACCGTTCGCAGTTATTTCAAACAAAAATTTACCTGTATCCGCATCTTTCGCGATAGTCCCGATCGGTACATCGAGATAAACATCTTTGCCATTTGCACCGGTACAAAGCGAGCTGTCGCCCTTTCCACCCTCTTCCGCGATCACGTGTTTGCGGTACTTCAAGTGCAGAAGCGTCCACATTTGCTCGTTTCCACGAATGATGATATGGCCAGCTCTGCCTCCGTCTCCGCCATCGGGACCGCCTTTGGATGTGAGTTTATCGCGATGAAAATGAACGCACCCCGCCCCTCCCTGTCCTGTACGACAGCAAATTTTAACATAATCGCCAAAGTTGGAGTTCATTTCTTGCTTTAGTGCGAAGTTAGTTAAAGAATGCGTACA
>JAHEYM010000029.1:0-9605 GCA_023251595.1 Bacteroidota bacterium | reverse complement strand
ACACTTCTTTAATCTACTAATATGAAAAAAACTATACTTATCCTATTCATCATCACAACTATCTTCACCGGAAAAACCCTCGCGCAATTTTCAGCCGGGCACGGTCTTATGGGAAGTTTTAATTTCGAAGCTCCCGATTCTGCTATACGGTTCGATACGATGCCGGGTAATCTTTGGCAAATTGGTCACCCGAATAAAACAATATTTCAGAGTGGTCATTCTTCTCCCGGCGCGATTGTTACTGATACGCTAAATTCTTATCCGATAAATAATCGTTCCGTTTTTGAATTTACAATCGATAGTATTAATCTGAACTTTCATTTCGGTACATATATAGACTTCTGGCACCGATGGAATACCGATACATTACACGATTTCGGGATTGTAGAATTCGCTGTTGATAACGATACGATTTGGCATGTTATGCGCGATACTTTCGGAATGGTTATTAATGGTTGTAATTATTTTATGCTTCAGTGGTATGATTATGATTCTTTAGGTAATCCGATCCTTCCATATAATAATTATTTTTCCGGAAATTCTCCAGGATGGATACACTCATACTTCGAGTGGCAATGGGCAATCCCTGTCTTGTTAGGAAGAGTCGGATTTTGTTTTCCGGATAGTGTCAGAGTTCGGTTTATATTTCAAAGCGATAGTTTAGCAGAAAATAAAGACGGGTGGGAAATTGATGATTTGAGTTATGGATGGTATGACGTTCTTGGCGGAATTTCAAACAAAGATTTTCTCAATCAATTTTCTATTTCGCCGAATCCTATAAATGATGTGGGAATAATTACCAACACTTCACCCAAAATATTTACTGACCTGAAAATGCAAATCATGGATATCACAGGAAGAATTATTCGGGAAAATAAAATTAATTCGGGTGAAAATATTCGGATTTCACATGATGGAATATCGCCGGGATTATATATGGTGAAGATAACGGAAAAGGATGAAGTTGTTGGAATATTGAAAGTAGTGATGAAGTGAAAGAGTGAAAGAGTGAAAGAATATTGAATTCCTAACCACTAACAACTAACAACTAACTTCGCCGATAAAAACCCAAAATAAACGAATGCTAATCCCAACACATTGCTTAAAGCGAGATAAAGTAAAGCACGCGAAACTTCACCCGAACGGATCAAATCATAGCATTCCAGAGTAAAGGAAGAAAAAGTGGTAAAACCACCCAGTAACCCCACAAAAATGAATACACGCATATTAGGGGAGAATTGAAACTTTTCACCCAAACCCCACAAAAAACCAATAATGAATGAGCCGAGCAGATTAACAACCAAAGTTCCAAGTGGAAAATGCGCTTCAAACTTATTGAATATAAATCCTGATAACCCGTATCTCCCTAAGGTTCCGATCGCTCCTCCCGCCATCAGCATTAATATTTTCATGCCATGTAAAAATTTGTTGCTAATATTGTCATTTCAATCCAATTTGCAAAATCATGAATATCCGGAATTTCTTTCACTTAAATCTGATTCTACTCTTCAGTTTTATTTCTTTAAGTGCGTGTTCACAGACTTCGAACAAGGAACTTGCAATCGCATTTCTAAAATCGATGCGTGAAGGAAAGAATTCAGCCGCCTGCAAACAATTCGATTCAGCAGTCTCCTCCAAAATCAATGAAGCATCACTTGGTAAAATTTGGGAGAGTATAGAATCCACTTCCGGAAAATATATCAAGACTGATTCTATATTTACATTGACGTCAAAAGGATCTGAGATTATTGTTCAGACTTGTCGATTTCAAAATTCAAATTTGAATCTTCGTTTGACATTTAATTCCGAACATAAAATATCCGGAATATTTTTCACTCCGGGTGAATCAAAATCAAGTTATAAAAACCCGCCTTATGCTTTAGAGAATAATATCATAGAACAAAAAATGGAATTGGTAAATGGGAAATATCGCTTACCGGCTATTTTGACTCTTCCTAAAAATGTCGTTAAACCACCATTGATTATCCTTGTTCATGGTTCAGGTCCGAATGATATGGACGAAACCATCGGACCAAATAAAATATTTAAAGATCTCGCACTGGGTTTGGCGACGAAAGGAATCGCGACTTTCAGATATGATAAAAGAACAAAAATATACGGTTCGGAAATTATTAAAGATACGGTTAATTTCACCGTAAAACAGGAAACGATTGAGGATGCATCGGAAGCGGTAATGATCGCCAAAATCTTTAAAGAAATAGATACAGCAAAAATATATTTACTGGGGCATAGTCTTGGTGCGAACCAAATGCCGGCGATTCTTGCAATTTCTCCAGCAGCCAAAGGAGCAATTCTGATGTCCGGAAATGCCCGTCCGATGGAAGACCTTATTCTTGAGCAATATATATATCTGGACTCATTAAATTCTTCTCCCGAATCAAAAGCAGAAGTAGAAAAAATCGGGGAAAAGGTAAGTCTTGTAAAAAGTTCAAAATTATCGCTTAAAACGCCGGCATCCGATCTGCCTCTCGGTGTTCCGGCGGGTTACTGGATGGATTTAAAAAATTATCGTCCGGTCGAAACAGCAATGAAGTTAAATCAACGATTATTTATTATGCAGGGAGAAAGAGACTATCAGGTAACCATGCAAGACTATAAGCTGTGGCAGAATTCACTTTCAGGAAAATCGAATGTAAAATTTAAATCCTATCCGGCTTTAAATCATTTATATCAGGAAGGATCGGGAAAAAGTAATCCAAACGAATATAAAACCGCAACTCATGTTCCGGAATATATAATTGATGATATAGTAAATTGGGTGAATCTAATTCAGCATTAAAGACCGAGGAAACCGCCGTTTCCGAATTGGAAACAGTTATTTGATTTACGACTTCCGGAAAGCGTATTTGTATGTGTAAGTTTTGCTTTATCGAATTGAAGTATAACAGAGAATTCATGTGTACCGCCTGTACTTGTTGCAAGATGTGAAACTGTTAAGTCGTAGCTGTAACCCACCTGTAAAATCATCCCGCCGTCGAAAGAGCTTCTCCAACCAATATTAGCAATCATCGCATCAGAGAGAGATCCTGTTAATAATGGTGTTTTATCACGATACCACAAACCGGCGAAAATCGGTGATTTCAGAATATAAAATCCTAATGTGATTGTTTGAAAATTTCCTTGTTGTTCCCAAATAATATTCGGAGAAATAAATGTGTTTTTGAAATTAATTGATCCGCCCAAAGGAATTAAACTATTATAATGCACTGTAATCCTCATCGGCAAACGTGTCTGCAATCCGAGTAATGATTCGTTAGGTTGGGTCAAATGATGAACACCTACACCCAGGGTATTTGCAAAGGTGGCATCGCCGAGTTTCATCTGAAACTTTGCAAGTGCACCTGCATCAAGATCAACAAAATTTCGTTGTCCTGTGCCTGAGGGACTTGCGGCGCTCTGATATATATTGCCCTGCACAGGGTCAAGTTGGTCACTAAACACAAATTTTGACCAATCGATCGACTTCATCACATAATTAAAACCAAACCCCGCCTGAATATCAAAAGCACGGGAAACTACAACGAGTCTGTATGAGTAAAGCGCACCTATACTTGTTGTTTTCAATGCGCCTTCGCCTTCATAATCAGACATGGCATTAATTCCAATACCTCCGCCAAGGTTAAAATCCTGTATATCACCTTCGAAAGTAAAAGTGTTGATCTTTCCGGGTACTGTAGGCCATTGATTCCTATAATTCAACCCAAGACGAAGCCCTTTATTGAGTCCGGTGTACGCAGGATTCATATAAATCTGATTCGAGTAGAACTGCGACCAGTTTGGATCCTGAGCCATTCCACAGAAAGAGATGATATAAAGAGAAAGAAGAAAACTAAGTCTGCGGAGCATCCTTTTTAGGGGTCTAAGGATTACAAAGATAACGATATTTTTACGTATAACAGAAGAGAAGGTTAGACCAAACAACCCCTCAACCTTTCAACTTTTCAACCCTTCAACCTATCAACTTATCAACCCATCAACTCATCAACCCTCATTTGATCTTCCCAAGAGCAACGCTTACGACAATGCCTCCAAAGGTCGAATTATAGTTGATGTTCGTGTAGATTCCAAGACCGATTCCAGCATATTTTATCGGGGTGAAATACATTTTACCTTCAATCTGAATTCCGATATGCGGTTTCTTCATCGGGAGATAAGGGTAGGTTGTCTGCAATTCAACATTATCGAAACCATACGAAAGACCCGCGCCAACACAGGCTCTCGCCAAACGATATTTTTTGATTCTCCCAATCAAAATAAAATAATCATCTGCTTGTATGTTGTTAAAATGTTTATCGCCATTATGCGTGTAACCGATCATTAACATTTTGTTGTTTCGCACTTCAAGATTGACATTGACCATCATGGACGTGCCGTATGTACAGTAACCGAGTCCGCCATCTGCCCAAATGCCATTGATCCGATGCCCCGGCCCATCCCCTTCTGCAATGATTGGGGTGAAGTTCAAAATCAAAAATATTAATGGAAATGCAATGAGCAGGCTCGATAATTTCTTTCCCATGAATTGATTGTGCATTTGCAAAGGTATTGAAGAAACCGGAGCAGATGATCATTCTTTAAATCAGTTCGGCTGAATGAGGAGAAGAATGATTATTTTCGGCAAATTATTGAATAAATCTCAGATATGAGTTCTAAAGTTTGTATTGCAGTACATGGTGGGGCGGGCGTTCTTGATCAGAATGAGATGGATGAAGAGTTGAAAAAGCTATATGGTGAAGGACTTTCTCTCGCTGTTCAAAAAGGACATCAAATATTATTGAACGGAGGGTCGGCTATTGATGCGGTTGCTTCTGCAGTCACTGCCCTCGAAGACAATCCTCTTTTTAATGCGGGTCGGGGTTCTGTGTTTACCTTTGAAGGAAAGCAGGAAATGGATGCCAGTCTCATGGACGGCTCAAACTTTAAGGCGGGCTCGGTAGCTATGGTTCGTAATGTCCGAAACCCCATTCAGCTTGCGAGAAAAGTGATGGATGAGAGTCCGTATGTGCTGCTTGCGGGGACAGGGGCTGAAGAGTTTGCAAAATCAAAGGATCTTCCTTTTGAACCGGATTCTTATTTTTTTAACGAGAAACGGTATAAACAATGGCAAGCCGTGAAAGACTCCGGTTTTCATCGGCTTGATGATCGGGCACCAAAAAATCTTGGAACTGTTGGAGCCGTTGCATTGGATCAAAAGGGAAACCTGGCTGCAGGTACTTCAACAGGAGGCATGACCAACAAAAGATATGGCAGAATAGGCGATTCACCATTAATCGGTGCTGGAACTTATGCGGACAATCAACACTGCGCGGTTTCTTGCACCGGTCATGGCGAATTCTTTATCAGGGTTGTTGCAGCATACGACGTAGTTGCAGGTATGAGCTATGGAAATCTCACATTAAAGGAATCAACAGATTTAGTTGTCATGAAAAAACTTTTAGAAATGGGTGGTGAAGGTGGATTAATTGCAATAGATAGATCGGGAAACATTGCGCTTCCTTTCAATGCCGAAGGTATGTATCGTGGATGGATAGATCTTGATGGGGTGATGCATGTGGCGATATACAGTAACGAATTAACAATGAACAATGAACAATGAACAATGTTTGGAAATCGTTATCTTGACAGACCCCACCAATTTAATTCGTGTTAATTCCTTCAATTAGTGTCTCAATTCGTGTCTCTAAACTATATATATATGAAAACAATTCAATTAGTATGCTCGCGGAATGTTATCTCCGTATTCATTCTGTTTTTCCTCACAACTTCAATGTCAAATGCAGTAGAAACGGTTAAACTAAAAGATGCAATTAAACTTGGGAAGATCAAAAGTGCGATGCATGGAAACAGTGAAAGTCCGCATTACATGAAACCCCTTATTCTCGAATTGGAGAATCTTCTAAATGAACCGGTTATTATTTCCGTAGAAACCGGATTGGAATTCAATGCGGTTGATACAAACTATCAGGATTTAATAGTCGTTCAGGCAGAATTAATCAGTCTGAAACCAGTTGAAAAAAAGGCGGCACAGATTTTTTCGATGTGTACCAAACTCAACAGGAGTGGACCAATAACAAAAGTTCCGTATGAACCATCTTCGATGGCTGAAGGAGGCATGATGCAAATCGCTCAATTTATCGAAAAAAACAAATATTTTGACAATGCAGGTCAGGATGCTGTTTGGGTTTTCTCAGACAATCATCCGATTGAAGATATTGGATGCATGGATGCGACTGAGACAAGACTTCTTCAGGAAAAAGTGTGTGCAATTACCGGTAAAAAAATGGAGATCGTAAAATCAGCCGATCGAAAAACAGAATACCGTCGCTATCACACAGAATCGATGGAATCAGAGATGGGCGGCGATTTTTCATATAAGATTCCACATCCGGCATCTGTATATATAGCGATGTTCGACAAGAACGGAATCGTTGTGAGAGAATTATACAGAAACGCATCCGTCTCCGCTGGTGCACATACTTTCGAATTTAAATTCGACGCTTCGGTTTATACCGAACCATTTTATTATTTCAAACTGATCGTCGATAACGACATCAAAGTAAGCCGCAAACTGGAAACGAACTAAATCTATCTTCCCTCTCCCCTGGGAGAGGGATCGAGGGTGAGGGTGGGAGAAGGGCTGGGGATGAGGGTTGAGAGGGATCGAGGGTGGATGAGCGTTATTTCTTCTTCGCTTTCAATGTATCCAATCCTGCAGGCAGCTTAAATTCTATTGTTTCAGCGGGTGCATTCACTTTTGGTGGTGAAGAAACTTTGTTCTTTATTTCTTTCGATGTATCGATTTGTTCAGCCGCACCCTTATTCTCAGAATTACCGGAACATGCGCATAATACAAAACTCAGAAATACGGCAAATGACTGAATAGTTTTAAAACGATACATATATAGATATTAATTATCCCTGAGTATTGTAACAAAACCATGCTGTTCAGAACCATCAATGAGATTCAATATATAATAATATACACCGTCCGAAGCTTTATCCCCTGTCCAATTATTTTTATAATCGGTATCTTCGTACATCAATCGACCCCAGCGGTTATATATTAATAAATGACTGTTGGGAAACTGATCCAGATTTCTCACCACAAAATAATCATTACTTCCATTTCCGCCGGGAGTAAAGACATTGGGTACCCAGATACTGCAATCGTTCACGATAACCCTGACAGAGTCCGCGGCTGAACGGCAGCTTGGCTCTTGGCTCGTATATGTTATTGTGTAAACACCTGCATTAGCCCAATGAACAGTATAGGGGTTATTGCCAGTTGCTACGCCACCGTCAAAATTCCAGTTATTAATCGCATTTGGAGTTGAAGTCCCTGTCATATTAATAATTGCATTCGAATAACTGCAAATCGTATCGACTGAGGAAGTCAACGCCGCTGTAGGATCCGGCACAACGGTAACATTAACAGTGTCAAGATGTAGATGACCGCAAGAATCAGAAGTCGTAACTGTATAGGTAGTGAAAACTGTCGGATTCACGACATGACTGGCAGTACCGCTAAGACCCTGATTCCATATATAATTATATGTGCCGTATCCTCCTGCAGCAACCAAATTGAGAGGCAGTGAATTTCCAATACAGATGAATGTGTCGGTCGTAAGCGAAGTGGTGAATGGATTCACATTCATGATAGAAACGGTATCGGAGATTGTTCCGCCGCAGGCAGCAGGAAGAGTAATCACAACTATAACTGTTTCAGTCGATTCAGGAAGAAGGTCTGAAAGTGCATTTATTGTTACTGATTGAGAGGTATTACCTGCCGGAAAAACCACGCTATCCGCGATCGAAGTGTAATCTGTTCCATTGGTTCCTGTTCCCTGAATCAAAAAATGAAGTGTATAATTCGATGCGAGTGCGGATGGTAACGTGAATGTAAACGAACCATTATCACAACCTTCGATGGCGAAAGGATCAGTCGCTGCAACATTTGACGGAATGGCAACATTGACCATCACTGAATCAGATTTTGTATTTCCGCAAGAGTCAGTAACAGACACCGTGTATAATGTATTTACAGTTGGTGTTATTGGCTGAAGCGCTGCATTCGACAATCCATTGTTCCATGCAAAATTATAGTTGCCATAACCACCAACGGTATTAGCATTCAAACTAAGACTTTGTCCGAGACAGATTGTTGTATCATTATTCAGGGCGAGGACTAACGGATCAACATTGATGATATTCACAACCGCAGTAACTGTTCCACTACAAGGGGCAGGTAATTGAACAGTAATTGAAACTGTCTCTGTTCCTTCTGAAATTGCATCTTGCAATGCGCTTATGATGACCTGCGTATTTACATTTCCCGCCGCAATCACTACACTATCAGGAATTGCAGTATAATCGACCCCGTTCGTTGCTGTCCCGTTGATTGTATAATGTATTACGTAGTCAGACAAAAGGGCGGATGGAATACTGAATAAAAATGAGCCATTATCACATGCCTCTATCGCCATTGTGTCGGGTGCAGTAACAGTTGGTGCGAAGATCACATTCACATGAACACTATCCATTGCGTAATTTCCACATGCATCAGTTAAACCAACAATATAAGTTGTGTTAACTGTTGGAGAAACGATGATATTTTGACCCGGTCCTCCCGGAACCCAATTGAAAGCGTAACTCGCACCATAACCGCCGATGGGTGTAGAGTTCAGGGTTAATGGTTGTCCCGAACAAATCGTAGTATCATTAGACGCGATAACATGCAGCGTATCCACATTCGTGATATTTATTGTCACTGAATCGACTGCTAAAGTTGAACAACTCGTTGTGTATTGAACTGCAATTACAACTGTTTCCAGTGGTTCTGTGATTCCGTCCCAAAGCGGATTAATGGTTAGTGTCGTGCTTGTTTGACCAGTAGGAATGATCACCGAGTCAGGAATGTAGGTATAATCTATCCCATTTGTTGCTGTACCACCAACCGTAAAATAAATGATGTCATCTGAAGGCATTGGAGCCGAGATCGTAAAGGTGATTGTTCCATCCGCACAACCTTCAATCGCTGTAGAATCGGGTGTATTGGTAGATGAAGAAATAAAAACACTTCCCCCGCTAAAACTTCCTTGTTGGAGAAATACACCTGAATCATAAATTCCATCCCCTGCATCAGCAATAGCAAGTTTGATATGGAAAGTATCACAAGCAATAACCACCTGACGCGCTTCCAGAACCGTTGAAAAAGCATCGTACTGAACTGTGAGTCCGCCGGCATTATCAATATAATATTGAGAAAAACTATTATAGCATCCTCCACCACAATTACTGGTGGCGGGTGGGTAGTTCCCGGTCAGTGTATTTACCGTTACAGGAGTCGTCGAACTGGGAATCAGCGCGATATTTGGTGCACCAACGATACCCGGGCCACTTATAAAAAATCCGAAAACATCATTTACAGTACAACAGGAATATTCAGGGTATTCCTCTGAAGCAAACACGTAGTTAAATTTCACTGTGTCCGAAATGGGTACAAAATCGAATTCAAGAATTGCCGCGTCAAAAGTCGTATTACCGGAAATCGTATCGAGTTGAAGATCTCCGGGCATACCGTTATT